>NZ_JAUBUJ010000022.1:0-5870 GCF_036705405.1 Microcoleus sp. B13-B6 | reverse complement strand
TGTTCCACAAAAACATTCAATCTTCTTGTGGAACGGGCTTCTAGCCCGTTCTTGAGAATGTTGCAGCATCTGAGTTCATCCAACTAAATTTTATGACAAGCTTGACAATATTAGGCGGAGGTGCTTGGGGTTCGGCACTGGCAAATCTGGGAGACAAAAAAGGATCTCGAGTTAATTTGTGGTCGCGCAGCAGTTCTGTTAATCTAGAATCAGTTATAACAGGTGCGGATGTTGTTATTTCGGCAGTTTCGATGAAAGGAGTTGGAGCAACTGTCGATCGCCTTTTGGCTTTACAGTTAAGTCCCAGTACAATTATAGTTACTGTCACCAAAGGTTTAGACCCCGCGACTACCCGCACTCCATCTCAAATTTGGCAAAATGCGTTTCCTAACAATTCAATAGTGGTACTTTCCGGCCCTAATCTTTCCGAGGAAATTCAGCAAGGATTGCCGGCTGCAACGGTAGCGGCGAGTTTGGATTTAGCGGCGGCCAAGCAAGTGCAAAATATTTACAGTTCTGATATTTTCCGGGTTTATGTGAATGAAGACCCGCTGGGGACTGAGTTAGGTGGAACTTTGAAAAATGTATTTGCGATCGCCGCTGGTGTTTGCGACGGTTTACAATTAGGAACTAATGCTAAATCTGCTTTGCTAACTCGCGCTTTGCCGGAAATGATTCGGGTGGGAGTTCGTTTGGGAGCTCGCGCAGAAACATTTTACGGTTTGTCGGGTTTGGGAGATTTGCTGGCTACTTGCAACAGTCCTTTATCGCGCAATTATCGGGTTGGTTTCGGATTGGCTGAAGGCAAATCATTAGAGCAAATTTTGCACGAATTGCAGAGTACGGCTGAGGGGGTCAATACTACTAATGTGTTGATTGATTTGGCTAATCAACGCGCCATTGAAGTGCCTGTTTCTCGTCAAGTTTATCGCTTATTAAATGGTGAAATTACTCCGGAACAAGCTGTTTTGTCGCTGATGGAACGAGCTTTGAAACCGGAGATTTTATAGCAGCAGGAAGAAGGAAGAAGGAAGAAGGAAGAAGGAAGAAAATCCATCGTTTCAGCCCTTAACAACGTCCTAACCGTCTTGGCGGTTGCTATATAACCTGTACCACTACATAGGTAAGGACTTAAGCAAAGCCTAAGTCCTTACCCGTAGCTGAAGTTTTAAGAAGTGGTTTCACGAGTTGCTAGTTATGAAGTGAAATACCTAACACTAACCTTGCGGTGAGCGTGTAGGCTTCGTGTCTCATTTGCCGTTGCTCTGTTAGGTATCCCATTACTGGGTATTCGTCACCTAAGACGATCCGAGTCTGACACAGCATCTCTGGCTTTTAGGCCTTTATCCCTTCGTAGGGAACCCACGCAGAAGCCCTGTTTCCCAAGGCAAAAAACTATTTTCGTATGACAAACTTGGTTTATATTTTACGGTAGGGCGTTACCTTGCCAACCAGCGGTCTGTCTTTTCCCCCTTTCTCTCGCAGTTATCCTTGGTAAGCATATTACTGCTACTGTGACCTGTTGTTTGCAGTCGAGTGGGCGGGTCGCAACCATTTATATCTTACACTATTAGACAACAAGAGCGGGAAACTTTCGATTATTTCTTAGACCTTGCTTGGCTTATATCCCAACGCTGAATTGAGTACAATTACAGCGTGGGACTTACGCCAATTGAGTTAAGAGTTGTAAGCGACATTGGTTGAGCGGTCAAATTGATGTTTTGAGCGCTCGGTAGAGAGAGTTTAAGGAATTGAAGATGAGTCGTGCATCCAAAACTCTTTAACTCATAGCTGCTACTTAACTCATAACTCATAACTTGCAGAGCGAGTTGTACCAGCTTTACATCTTGCCGTGCTGCATTACCTGTTGAAGGTGCTGGCGAATTTCCTGCGCGTGCTCCATGTCAGCTTGCTGCAATTTTTGAAACAGTTCAGCACAAGGCTGAGAACCTGTTTCTTGAGCATCTTTCATGTAAGTATCGTAGGCTTTCAAAGCTTCAGACTTGTTTTGCAAAACTGTTAACAAATCATACTCGAGGTTGCTGATGACGCTATTTCCGTTAGTGCTCATAAACTGACCTTCTGCTAGGATTTGTTCCAAGTTTCACCGATCCGGGGATGACTGTTCATCTATCTAGAAGCGTAGATAATTTTTACTTTCCGCCGTAATAAAACGCAACTTCTTTATCTTTCAGCGGTGCGAAGTCAGCAGCAACTAGCATTTTATCGAGCTCGTTTTGAGGCAGATGTTTGACACCGATCCGGACAATGCGCGATCGCATTGTATTTGACACGCCACTGCGCTGTCTCCCGGCTTCTAATCCCATCACTTGCTTGTAGAGGTCTAATTTTGCTTGCGGAATCGGAGTACCGTCAAAGTCGATTCCAGAGGCGATCGCAACATCGATCGCATCTGCACCAGTTGTAGATTGAGCCGCTGAGTTTGTTTCTGAAGACATTGTGCAAATTAAAGAAAAAGGACGATCGTCATTAAAAGTAGTTTAATCCTAAAAGTGCCACAGTTGAGCACCAAACTCTAGCACAGCTCAAAATAACGTAAACTCGTGAAACAAGCTAAACAGTCCGCCCGACTGTGTTCGATTAAGGACTGTTGGGCACAAGGGCGATCGCACTTAGCATTTCTTCAAACAACGGATTGCCAAAACTCATCAATTGCAGTGAAGCATTTTCCTCAAAGATATCCGGGTAAAATGTGATATAATAATCGCGACTTTTATAGTTAAGTTGCCAAGTGCGATTTTCCGAGCGATCGAAGATAGCGCCCATCTGCTTTAAAATCAAAGAATTGACAAACAAATTTTCGATAGTTTCAGGAAACAGAGAAGTCGGCTGCAGAGGTTGACGGATTTCTTGCAAGTCTGATTCTACATCCATCGCTACCATTTCATCGAGGGCCGGACCGCGAGGCGGCGCGTCTAAAAGGCGATCGAACTCTCCCAACAAAACGCCCTCTTCTTCGGGATCTGCACTCATGACAGCCTGTTCGATAAAAGTGGGAACTGTTGCGAGAATCGGTTGCAAATTGCCGACTACGGTTTGAAAAGCATCGATGCGATCGCGCAATTTCTTGTAAACCTTCGCCTCTACCGTTCCGTCATAGTAAAAATTGTGTATTCTGACGGTATCATAAATCTGCCCGATGCGATCGAGCCTGCCGATGCGTTGTTCGACTCGCATGGGATTCCAAGGCATATCGTAGTTGATTAAAACGCCGCAAGTTTGCAAATTTAGCCCTTCTGATGCGGATTCGGTACAAAGTAAAATTTTGATGATTCCTTCTCGGAATTTGGTTTTGATTTGTTCTTTCGGAAAAATTCGCCATTGGCCATTTTGATACAATTCTCCGCCGCGCCCGGAATAGCAAGCAATCTGAGCACCATATAATTGTTGTAAAGCGCTGCGGATATAATCCATTGTGTCGGTGTACTGCGTGAAGACGATCGCACTTTCGCGCTGGATTAGTTCTTGACGCAAAATGGTGATAAAATGCGAAAGCTTGCTATCTTCGCCTGTATTCTCAAATTGATAAAGTAAATCTTCTAAATATTTAATTTCTTCAGGATCGGCTGGTTCAAAATAAGATTCCATTCCTTCCAAAATCACATCATCGGCATCATCTAAATCCTGAAAATCATCCTCAGTAATGCTAATTCCTTCGAGGCGGCGCTGTAAGGATTCGCGAATCGCATAAAACGAACTTGTCAGGCGTTTGCGGTAAAGAGTCATCAAAAATCCTAACGCTTTGCGGTTGTCTTTTTGCGCTAGATTGTAAAAGTGCCGCACGTAATTGCTGACGGCGAGATAAAGCGGGACTTCGCGCTTATTTTCTAATGTAATCGCATTGTCTCTGACTGCGCGGTGGGGAATATCGCGATCCAACAATCCCCGCTGATAGTATTGGCGCAAGGTGTCGCGCGTGTGGCGGAACATCAAATCTTTGAGGGGAGTATTAACTGTCAAATATTGGCGGGAAGCGGCGATAAAATTCGTGTCTTCAGCAACTTGTTTTGGGTTGACTCGCTGGTTTTTTTCCCAGACATCGCGCAACTTATAATATAGTAGCCGATCGCTCTTTTGGAGATATTGCTGCAACCGAGCACAGGGCGAACCTCCTTGCTGGAAGTAATCTACAGACATCAGTTGCCAAAAATTCAAGGTTTGGCGATCGGGCTTTTCCGACAGCGTGCTAAAATAATTGCAGAAATACTCACCATAAGACCAATGTCCTTGGAGTCCGAGAAGGTGCAATAAATCGAAAACTTCGATCGCGTCAATCTGCATCGGCGTGGCGGATAATAATAACAGCGATCGGCTTTTTTCTTTCAATTGCTGCATTAACTGTAGTAAGCGATTGGGAGTTTCCTTGCGGTTTTGCGGGCTTTGGCGGCGGGCGTGATGCGCTTCATCCAGAATCACCAAATCCCACGGTTGCGCGTCTAAAAGCTGTTTTGTGCGATCGCTCCGACGGACTAAATGAGATGATGCTAAAATTAGATTTTGGGAATTCCAAATATTCTCTTCCCCTGACTGACTCCTCTCTCCATACGCATTTTTTAATTCACCTTTGCTATAACTCCAAAAGTGCAGATTAAATTTTTCGCGCAATTCTTCGTGCCATTGCGGCTGAATGCTGGCTGGTGCTAAAATTAACACGCGCTTAACTTTTTGGCTGACGAGTAAGTAACGCAGAATTAACCCAGTTTCGATGGTTTTTCCCAATCCGACTTCATCCGCAATTAGGAAACTTTTCGGAAAATTTGCCGCCACTCGGCGCAATATTTTAACTTGATGCGGCCAAGGTTTGATCGGAATTGATTTTAAACAATAATCGAGACAAGTTGGTGAAGCGTACAAGTTGATAAGCGGTTCAAATTTAGCATAATCTTGGGATAGTTCAGAATCGAGAATTAAGGAATCAGAATCCGCAATAATTCCTTTTTCTTCCTGACTCGTGACTTCTGATTCCTGACTCCTGAATTCTGACTCCCGATTCCAGACTGGTTTACTGTTGGGCGCGTAGTTTAGCAGCTTATTTTTCACAGCTTCCGGCACTTCAAAAACGCGCACATTCGGCGATAAATTGTTCCACAACTGTTCAAACCGAAAAATCTCTTCAGAAACTCGTTCTGCATCTCTGCCGCCTTCCCAAGCACAATAAACGTGGAAAGATTCAACGTTGCTTTCCCAACCGCTGAGAGATTCGTTATTGGAACCGCTAAAGGCTAATTGTGCGCCCTTGCTGTCTGTAAAAATGCCGACTTTTTCGTGAAAAATATGCTGGCGATCGAGTAAACTTTCAGTATCTATTGGTAAACCGTTAGATTTGAGGGGAACGGCAATTTTAATATCGAGATAACTGTTTTGAATCAGCCAACTGAGGATTTCAAAATGTTTGAGTTGGGCGAAGGTTTTGGGCGGCTGTAAATCGGTATCGAGGCGCATGGTAACTGCATCTCGGAGGGCGTAACCTTGTTGGATAGCTTGCAAGTCTTGCGGGCTGAATTGACAGCCCATGATTAACCGCATCCGCCCTTGATTGTGCAGCATCGCGCCCAATCCCTGCGCTACTTTACTGAGGATGGCGCTGTTGAAAAAGCCGGATTTGCGATCGTACTGTAGAGCACATTCTAGCGCGGGAATGTAGAAATCGGCGATCGGGTTATTTTCGTTGCTAGAATAGCTGATGCGCCAGGGATAATCTGTTAAATTCATGTTATTAGTTATTTGTTATGTCCCACAATCTTCGATCCCCCTAAATCCCCCTTAAGAAGCGGGCGGGCACGGGGGCACCGCCCCTACAGAATTAAACTCTTGTCCCCCCCTTCTTAAGGGGGGCTAGGGGGGATCTC
>NZ_JAUBUJ010000229.1:0-2399 GCF_036705405.1 Microcoleus sp. B13-B6 | reverse complement strand
TCTTTGCAGCCCGATGAAGGGTGTCGGGTAAGGTTCAAGCGTCGCCACTCTCCCCTCCCCTAAGAACCGTGCATGAGACTTTCGCACTCACACGGCTCAAGCCTTACTTCAAGCTAGTTGACTTGGGTTTTGAATGTACCTGTTTGTGACACGGTGAGTGTAAGTGCTGAAGATTACTTATGTCGTTTAAGCCGCCTTTAGCAACAGGTACTATGTGATGGGTTTCGAGTTCCTCACCGTTGAGTAGTGGTTGACCACAGATTGGACATTTCCATTTTTGATTTTGTGCTATGAGATAGTTTTTGCTACCTTTTGCCCAGTAGGATTTGCCTAATTTTTGGTTTCTTTTGTCCCAATACTCTTTAAGTGTTTGGTCGTCGGGACTTGCTCCTCCATTAACCTTTACATGGCGTTCAATAGGTGTTGATGCTATAGAATAAAGGCAGTAGTTAAACTTCTGGTCTTTATTTTCACGTTCGCCTAATTCACAGGCGAATACCCATTTATTACCATTTATAGTTTTGAAGTATTTGTCTTTAACCCAATTTGTGCCTTTGTTGGGGTGTCTACGTTTTGCCCAACGCCAAAGGTATTGCCATACCCTGTGAGAGATATAGTTGAAGGTTACTTTGCTAACTCCTCCTTTGTAGTAGTTAGCAAAACCTCGGAGAATTGGATTTAGTTTGCTGATTACATCTTCCTGTTTTGAGCCATTTAAAGCTTTTATCTCATCCCCTATCCGTTTACAAAAA
This sequence comes from Microcoleus sp. B13-B6, assembly GCF_036705405.1. NCBI lineage: Bacteria > Bacillati > Cyanobacteriota > Cyanophyceae > Oscillatoriales > Microcoleaceae > Microcoleus > Microcoleus sp. B13-B6. The sequence continues at coordinate 1,647 of NZ_JAUBUJ010000229.1, read as the reverse complement.
TCTAGGACTTTCTTCCTGGAGGGTTTGGTTAATAGCTTGTCATTATAATGACGGTGGTTAAAACCTAAGAAATCAAAGCCTTTTTCCATTGACGTTATTAATGTCTTCTCCGCGCTTAGTTCAAGCCCTCTTTCTAACAACCATTGCTGAATCTGGATTTGAACATTTTCAAGACTTTCTTTATCTCTAGCTGTGACGATGAAGTCATCAGCATATCTGATTACCCCAAATTGTACAGTTTGAGTTCCCTTTCTCTTCGCATAATGAGGAAGTATGGACTTGATCATTTGCTCTAATCCGTGGAGTCCAATATTGGCTAATAAGGGTGAGATAACACCACCTTGTGGAGTTCCTGTTTCCGTTGGATTGTATTTACCATTGGAAACAAATCCAGCTTTTAACCATCCTTTAATTAGTTCTCTCTTAGGAAAGTTACTAATCATGGATAGGATAGATTCATGGGCAATATTATCGAAGAATCCTCGAATGTCGGCTTCTAGAACCCAAGTGTCTTTACCACCTTTCAACCTGATAAAGTTTTGGGCGATAGCATCTTGACAACTTCTGCCAGGTCTAAATCCATAGGAATTGGGTTCAAACACGGATTCCCATTCGGGTTCTAGTGAATTCTTAATTATTGCTTGTTCGATTCTGTCGCGCACGGTTGGGATTCCGAGCGGTCGTTTCTTTCCATTGGGCTTTGGTATCTCCACCCGTCTGGTTGGCTTGAGGTTTCCCCCCTTCCAATTATTTACCAGGTTCACTCGTTGCGCTGGGGTGTTGATAATCTCATTATCAATTCCTGCCGTTGCTTTACCTTTGTTGGTCTGAGTGATACGTCGAACAGATAGTAATAAGTTTGCGTAGCTTCGTTGCATTAACTTCTGAAGATTCCGAAGAGTCCTGAAGTTACCAAGTTTTCTAGCACGAAAAATTCTTTGTCGTAGATTCTTAACAAGCTTGTGGGCTTTACGCCATTGAATGTGGCTCCAGTCCTCTAGTTGTCTCCTTGTTCCGTTTGTTGATATTGCTATCACCATCTAACTTGTCCTCGGATTAAGTTTCGATAACATTTAGTTTTTCGTATAAGACCCAGATAAAGTCGGCTTTCCTTTCGGTCAGAGGCAAATTTGGAACCCCTATCTAACTCATTACAAGTTAGCATTTGCTTTTTCATCCATCCTCTACCCTCCAGAGAATTCAGTCGTTGTTACCTCGGACTTACTAGAAGTATTCGACCACTTCTAGACTCTGTAGGGTTTACCCTGTTGTGCCGTTTAGTTGTCTGTTATTCCTTAGATGCTGTCTATTCTGCGATAGGGATTTTATTCACACGATTTGGCGATTGCACAACGCCGAATCTACCTATTTACCTTTTGGTCGGAGCCTATCAGCCTTATTTGGCTCCTTGGAAAATAACGCAGTTTAATCAACAGTTCACTGATGTTCATCATAGAATAACTCCCTCTTGCTCTATAACCAACTTAGGCTGTCAGTTACGGCTACTTTCGGGGTCTGCATTCCGCTTGTTTCGTTGCCTACTTGAGCGTGACCGGACTCATTATTGAGCCTTTTCCGTGAGGGTAAGGGGTGTGAAACCCTTAGAGGAGTGGGCTCCTCGGACTAAACGACCAGTTCAGGTCGCGC
>NZ_JAUBUJ010000021.1:65931-94358 GCF_036705405.1 Microcoleus sp. B13-B6 | reverse complement strand
CTGGGGCGCAGGTTGCATCTATGATTAGTTTACCGCGATTGGGTGACTCATTTTTGGCGTCCGAATCCTTTTTTTTTTCGGGTTTGACAGGCGTGATTTCTCGCATTTTTTCAACCAGGCGTTCGTTCACTTTATTAATTAGGTTGGCACTGATTCGTTGCCGAAAGTGTACTAAGAGGGATGGGTCAAATGCGAGTTCGTTGCTGTAGCTTGATTGACCGATGAAGTATTGTAGATAGGGATTTTCACGGATCTGTTCTACTGTTTCACTCGGAGCTAATTCCTAATTTTTCTTTAATAATTAATGCCCCCAATGCCATCCTAAAGGATTTAGCAGGGGCCCCCTTTTCTGTGGGGAAGTTGGCCGCATATTCTGATTCAAATTCAGACCACGGGATTATTTGGGCCATTTTTACCCAACGGTTATCTGCTGACAACTTTCCACATGAGGGGAGTTCAAAGTCGGAGGGTGAGGGGGAAGCAAGCTCAGCTTTTCGGTACACGTTCGCAGATGGTGATGCACGGGTTTTGCTCTATTTTACCTGTTTTTTTTGCACCTGACTTGCATCGCACCAGTTCTTAACCCATGCCACGTCAAGTGCGACCGATATATTCAGCAAGCCCTATTTATTGGTCATCAGGCGATTTTAGATTTTAGATTTTAGATTTTAGATTTTAGATTTTCAACAGTCATTAGTCATTAGTCATTAGTCATTAGTCATTAGTCAACAGTTAACAGTCATCAGTTAACAGTCATCAGTCAACAGTTAACAGTCAACAGTCAACAGTCAACAGTCAACAGTCAACAGTTAACGGCTCTCCTGAACTTATGGTTATAAGTTTATCTAATCAGAAAAGCAAGCTAATACGCGATTCCTAAAATTATTAAAATTAGAAAAACCATACCCTTGCCGCATTATCAACTTAATCCGATTGTTGATTCCTGACATGACTCCACTTGTGGTGCGATGAAGAAAGTAGTTGCAAATACCCTCAAAATGATTCTCAATTGTTGATGCAGATTCTCTAAAAAATACTTGTGCATGATTTAGCCATTCTTTGATTTTTGTCTGCCCTTCTTTGACCGTCAAATTAGTCTCATATATTTCTCTAAATTTTTCTTTCATCTCATACGCAATTCGCAAACATTCGGATTTTTCTAGTATTAATTCTAATTTATAAATCTGCTCTTGATTCAAATTTACTCGATTACTTAATAATAAATTTTTACTTTGCCTGTCTGTTATTCCGGCTGCTCTACGTAACTTATTTACGTCTTTGTTAACTACTTTCATTACATGAAAACGATCAATAATAACTTTGGCGTTTGGGAATACTTTTTTGATAACTTTAGGGAATCCTCCCCACATATCAACACTCACTTCCTCAACTTGTTTACGAACTTCAATTGGTTGTTCTATAAGGACTTCAATGATTTCTTCACAGCGATGAGAATCAATCATCTCAATTAAATTACCTTCGCCCAGGTCACTCACAACAGTCACAAAATTTCCTTGACATGAGCGCATACTTATCTCGTCGAGACCAATTCGTTTAACCCGTTGCCAATTCGGTTTTTTTTTGAGGGTGTTTACCTGCTCAAATATTCCTTTTATTTCGTCATAACTCAGTCCTTCTTCTCGTCCAATTTGCTCCATGCTCGATTGTTTGACACGCTCATAAATATCTTGTTCATATCGTTGAGTATGCCGTCTTTTAACGTCCAAAAAATCTAATTTTTCTGTGGGATACCGTTGACAAAAAGGACAGTAAAACTGCCGTCGTGGGATTTTTAGATATACAGGACGACCAAAAACCGACAAATCTCTTACTAAAATTGGTCGATTTTGATGCAGTTTTTCGGTAGGATTGTTACAATGATGACAAACAATTCCTTCTGATGAAATGCTCAGTCCCAAGAAAATTTTTCCCTCAACTTGAGTACAAGTTTCAACCCTGACTCCAGGCAAGGCTAATAGATAGTCTAGATGGAAGCTCATAACGGTAAATGTATTAGTAGGTACATTTTACACCATAAACTCAGGAGAGCCCAGTTAACAGTCAACAGTCAACAGTCATCAGTCAACAGTCAACAGTCAACAGCCAACCGTTCACAAATTATGAATTTTGGCGGCAAATCCCGAATACAGAGGTGTAGCCGTGCAGAAATGTGCTGCCGCCGACTGGGCCGATTTCGCCGTTGCAGAAAAAGCCGCTCAGCGGGATGTTTTTGAGGTATCGGCCGAACAGTCGGGAGTCAAAGTTCGATTCGCCGTAAAGCCCTTCACCGCGCCCCAGACAAGAGAACATCAAGGCGCCGGCGCTGGAGGTACCACTGTACTCGGCGGCCCGCTGATAGCGATCGAGCAGCATTTCTAGGTCTTCTGCGGAGGTTCGCGCGTCCCGCAGGTGAAATTGGATGCGCTGTCCGGGACGGACTCGATCGCCGATCGCAATTGCCCCCACTTTCGGATCTACTCCCAACAGATTGCGGATTAAAAAATCTCCCGGCTCTAATGTCAGCTTGAATTCATCGCTGACTAAGCCTACAAATAACGAGTGCTGCGCTAATTCTCGGTCTTCTTCGCTCAAAGTTTGAACTAACTCTCGCAACGCCTCTAAGGGCGATCGCTCGATGCCCGCGCTGCCCGTATCGTCGGTTTGTTCTTCGAGTTTGAGCAAAATATTCCGCTCTCCTTCCGTCACCCGATAAGGATGCCCGATCGGCCTGCAGCCTTGAGCGACGATCGTTTCCAAAACTATATTGCCGCTCAAAGCTACCCCAACCGTCCCTTCTCGGTAAAGCTGATAGTCGCAAAACAGCGCCGCGCCCCTGCCCGCACCGTCCCCCCCGGCGAGCCCCCCTACCTTTGCCGCGCCCGGATAGGCATAATCTAGCCCTTGCAGCAAATCGTTAATTTTTGCGGAAAAGGGGTCTGCCAAGATGATGAACTGCGGTTCTTCCTGGGCCGGCACGCCCAAGAGATCCACCCAAGTATCCGGGGGACTGTCTAAGTCGGGCAGTTCTTCTGCACCGACGTGAAAAGTTCTGACATTCACTCCCGGCAAATGGGCCAGACTGAGGCTGACTGCGGGAGATCCCTCGACTTCTTCGGTGATGCCGCCCCGGTTCGTGCCGATGACTCCTCCCCCGCCACAGCCCAGGATCGCGGGCACTGGCAGCAGTTCTCGGAGTAAAGGCATCAGCCGAGAATACTCGCTGGCAAAGGCAGACGAGATAAATATCAGCGCTAAATCAGCCGGGCCTTCTAGGTCGCGATCGGCTTGTTCTATAACTTCTTTGAGGGCGGATTCCAAAGAGGGACGGGTTGATAAAGCGCTGACCCATTGCATTTGGTTTTGGGTGTACATAAGGCAAACTTCTCTATAAAACTATCTCTATACATTAGGCTAACCGGAACTGGCCACTGGGGGGACGGTATTCTTGGGCGATCGATTCCCCATCGATTGCCGTTCTTGTGTTAACATAAGTTAACATGAGTGTCCCATTAATCTGTTTGGTCTTAAATGCCGTATTCAGCTAAATCTTAAAAGATAAAGCTCAATACAGTTTGACACACCAACCTCGTGTAATGTTTTCATCAAAAGTAAGGTCAGCTCGACCTACATTGATGCCTGTGGACTAGAATCCGCCTACGGGCTAGTAAAGCAGGAAGTAGAGACGGCTGCTGCGCTCGCAGTTATGGATGGTTTCTCTCTGGGCTGCTGCAACAGCAGCGCATCTCAAGCTATTATTAGCTGGGGTCGCCAGACCGAAACAGCAAATCCAACCCAAACTAACATCCAAAAAGAAAACCTTTCTTACTTAATAAGGTCAACGACCCAGGTCTAAAGACACGCTCGCTTCGAGCCTAAGACTTAAACCACAGTTGACCAGCCGTATACTTTAGAAGTCTACGTTTTTTGAGTTATGACACCAAGCGGCTGCTTAGCTAGTCCCTTGCTCTGTCGTTAACGGTTAGCGCGACTTGAAAAGGTTGTTTAGTTTGAGGAGCCTACTCCTCTAGGGGATTCACACCCTCTACCCTCACGTAAAAGACTCTTATAGAGTTCGGTCACGCCCAAGTAAGTAATGAAACAGGCGGAGTGCAGACCACGGAAGTAACCCTTACTGGAAGCCTAATCTGGTAAGGAGCAAGAGGGAGTTTTTCTATGATGAACACTCGTGAACTGTCATTTAAACTGCGTCATAACGAAGGGAGCCAAATAGGGCTGATAGGCTCTAACCAAAAAGGTAAGCGGGTAGATTTAATATTTAATCGTTATTAAATCGTGTGAATACAATTCCCGCCGCAGAATAGACAGCATCTAAGGAAGAACAGACAACTAAACGATACAACAAGGTAAACCCTACAGAGTCTAGAAGAGGTCGAAAACTTCTAGTAAGTCTAAGGTAACGAAGACCGAAATCTCTGGAGGGTAGAGGATGGATGAAAAAGCAAACGCTAGTTTGTAATGAACTAGATAGAGGTTCAAGATTTGCCTCTGACCGAAAGGAATAGCAGACTTCATCTGGGTCTTATACGAAAAGACAAAATGTCAAAGAAACCAAATCTGAGGACAAGTTAGATGGGGGCAGTAATGTCAACAAACGGACTGAAGAAACAGCTAGAAGACTGGAGCCATATTGAATGGCAAAAGGTCAACAAACTTGTTAGGAATCTACGACAAAGAATCTTTCGTACTCGAAAACTTGGTAACTTCAAAACTCTTAGGAGTCTACAGAAGTTAATGCAACGAAGCTACGCAAACTTATTACTATCTGTTCGGCGTATCACCCAGACCAATAAAGGCAAAGCAACGGCAGGAATTGACAAAGAAATTATCAATACCCCAGCGCAAAGGGTGACTCTGGTAAATACTTGGAAGGGGGGAAATCTCCAACCAACCAGAAGGGTGGAGATACCAAAACCTAATGGAAAGAAACGACCGCTCGGAATCCCAACCGTGCGCGACAGAATCGAACAGGCAATAATTAAGAATTCACTAGAACCCGAATGGGAAGCCGTGTTTGAGCCAAATTCCTATGGCTTTAGACCTGGTAGAAGTTGTCAGGATGCCATTGTACAGAACGTCAATAGAGTTCTGCCTAGAAGATATGGAAGTAATGACAAATGGGTACTAGAAGCGGACATTCGAGGATTTTTCGATAATATTGCTCATGAATCTATCCTGAGCCAGATTAGTAACTTCCCCAAAAGAAGTCTTATCCAAGGATGGTTAAAAGCTGGATTCTTCTTTGAAGGAAAATTAAATCCAACAGAGATGGGTACACCACAAGGTGGGGTTATCTCACCCCTACTTGCCAATATAGGATTGCATGGATTAGAAAATTACATAAAATCCACCAACCCAAAACTCGGCGTGGTCAGATATGCTGATGATTTTATTGTCACAGCTAGAGACAAAGGAAGTCTCGAAAAAGCCCAAATCCAGATTCAACAAGGGTTATCAAAAAGAGGACTCGAATTAAGCGCGGAGAAGACGCTAATCACGTCAATGGATGATGGTTTTGATTTCCTTGGATACAACCACCGCCATTACAATGGCAAATTGCTAGTCAAACCCTCGAAGAAGAAAGTCTTAGACTTTTGTAAACGAATCGGGAAAGAAATAAAGGCAATGAACGGAGTAGAACAGGAGGAGGTCATTAGAAAACTCAATCCAATTCTTCGAGGTTTTGCTAACTATTACAAAGGACAAGTTAGCAAGGAAACCTTTGGATATATCTCATGCCGGGTATGGCAATACCTATGGCAATGGGCAAAGCGTAGACACCCACAGAAAAGCGCAAAATGGGTTCGGAAACGCTACTTCAAGACCATAAATGGCAATACATGGACATTCGCTACAACAACTAGCGACCGCCGAGGGAAAGAGAAATATTTAATCCTCTACCCGATAGCATACACACCCATTGAACGCCATGTAAAGGTCAAGGGGGAAGCGTCACCGGATGACTCCTCTCTAAAGGAGTATTGGGATAATCGCCACCAAAAATACGGTAAGAGCTACTGGGTTAAAAATTCTCGGAATTACAAAATCGCTCAAAACCAGAACTGGAAATGTCCAACTTGTGGCGAACCTCTATTCAATGGAGAGGAAATAGACACCCATCACATAATCCCTGTTTCTCAAGGCGGACGAGACGACATCGAAAACCTTCGGCACTTGCACAAAACGTGCCATAATCAGGAACACTCAAAACCCAAGTTTTCCGAGCTTGAAATAAGGCTTGAGCCGGATGAGTGCGAAAGCCTCACGTCCGGTTCTTAGGGGAGGGGAGAGCGGTGACGCTCGAACCTTACCCGGCAACATCTTTATTTGGGTTAAGGACGTGCCGTTAGCCGAACAAGCTCACTAAACAAAGGCGCGTGCTAACATTACCTAGAAATAGGTCGGGGACAACCATATTCTCCTACACTTTCCTACCAACAATTTTTATGACAACAACACCCGCAGGCAACATCCAAGAAAAAATTGAAGAAGAACTAGAAAGCGCTCGTACCGTCTGTGACCTCAAGGGCGCCACTTCCGGGGAATGCGCGGCGGCGTGGGACGCAGTTGAAGAACTGCAAGCAGAAGCTTCCCACCAAAAGCAAGTCAAACCTAAGAATTCTTTTGAAAAATTTTGCGACGACAATCCTGACGCTGCTGAGTGCCGCATCTACGAGGAATAAACGAGCCATTTAGCTCTATCCCTTTTCTCCCGCGCCGAAATCTAACTTTTGGCGCGGGAGAATTTTATTTGAGGGGTTGAGCCTTTAGGTAATGGCGAGATTTGCCCTCTATCCCCATACGGTTCAAATCCGCCAGCTTCCCCCTCGCCCCCCAAGGGGGACAAGAATTGGCTCTTGCGTCCCCCAAGGGAGGCGAGGAGGGGAAGGAGATATCTGAGGAATAAACAGTTTTAACTCAAGCGTATTGCCGTCTATCGTGTCTCAAGTAGCCTTCAAAGCGCGCCAAGTACCTTAGAAAAAATAGCAGTAACTAAAACATTAAGACCGTGTTCTGGTTGCTGATTTTTTAGCATTTTTGTAGTAAAATTTGTGACAAATAAGTGAGTATATTTTCCCAAAGATGTTGAGTCTTTTATTGGCAGCCACCGGGCCTTGGTTTCAACCGCTAGTCTGGATGCACTATCGGTTATCTGTGTTATATTGTTTCTGTGCCTTCATTCACGCTATGCACACAGCTCGATTCACCGAGGATTGCTAGAAACTTGATAGAAGGCTAAAACCCTTACAGAACCTTGAAAAAACAATATGTACGCTAAATCACAAGCAACCCCTGAGACGATCAAAGTACAGTCCGATAACGGTTCACTCCGGTTACAGTTCAGTACCAAGTACAATCCCATTTTTGGGGGGAAGCGAAAGCATCAGGGCTTAGGGATGAAGGATACTCCCGAAAACTGGCAAAAGGCGATCGCTATCGCTTGGCGGATCGAAGGAGCCAACAACGTTTAAGGTTAGTTTTGCTGGGTTTTATGCTAATAATTGAATCAATTTGTTAAATCCGTCAGTCGTCGACGTATCAAGGCCGATGATTTACTGCATCAATCCTCAATGCGAACAACGTGAAAATCCTGCTGCTGCTCAAAATTGTCAGGCTTGTGGCACGGATTTGTTAATTGCCGATCGCTATCGTATCCTTAAACCAGTGCGATCGCCCAATCCCGCACGCCCCACAGACATCTTTGAAGTTGAAGACTTGGGAACCGGGGAAAACGAATGGGGCACTGTCAAAATTTTAAAAGTCTTGAAACACACACACAATCCCGATTTAGTTCGCGTGTTCAAGCAAGAAGCGCGAGTTTTGATTTGGCTGGCCGGAAAGGGCTCAGTTCCCCAAGTCGAACCTGACGGTTATTTCCCAATTAAACTCCCCAATAATTTCCAGAAATTGTCTTGTTTGGTGATGGAAAAAATTACCGGAGAAAACTTGGCAGAATTCTTAACTAAAAAACAGTACGTTTCTCAAAATCTCGCTCTTGATTGGCTGCAACAAATGAGCAATATTTTGCAGGAAATCCACAAATATCATGTAGTGCATCGGGATATTAAGCCATCCAACCTGATGCTTGAAGCCAATGGGAAATTGAGATTAATTGACTTCGGCGCCGCCACAGAAGCAGAGATAGAGACCGCACCCATAGGTTCTGCGGGATACGCCGCACCGGAACAAATTCTAGGTAAAGCAGGCGTGCGATCGGACTTTTATGCCCTAGGGCGTACTTTTGTACATTTATTAACAGGCATAGAGCCGATTAACTTTCCCGTTAATGAAAAAACTGGTAAAATTAATTGGAGGAACCAGGCTGTAGATATTGACCCGTTACTCCTAGAGTCGATCGACGAATTGATGGAACCGCTACCGGAAAACCGACCTGAAAATACCCAAGTTATTTTAGAAAAATTAAAAATTCACGACGCAGACCCCCTGCAAAAGGGGGACGCAACATCGCTTCAATAAATCTGTTCCAACCTGCGAAAATCGCGCTCAACTTCCGCCCACAAAGCCCGATTGTGAGGGTCAGTTTTCACAGCCTTTTTCAAATAAATTCTCGCCTTATCAACCTGCTTTTCTCCGATCAAATGTCGTCCCCAGCGCTGATAGGCGATCGCCTGCCACTGACGCACCTCCAAATCTTCGGGAACCCGCTGGGCTAAACCCTCAATCAAGGCGATCGCCCGTGGGAACCTCTGATATTTCAGCAACTGCTGCAGCTCAAAATAAGCATCTTGCTTTAACTTTTGTTCCGCAGCCGACAGATCCGCATTAGATTGAACCGCAGCCTCTTTTCGAGTCACTTTAACTGCCTGCGGTTGAGCTTTCACCTCCTGATCCGGCGGTGTCCAAGTAGGCGGCACAGTTGAATTGGCAACTTTCGACTCCGCAACATGGTGGGGGGCAACATTCACCAGGAACTTATAAGCCTCAGTAATAGCAATAAACTTATTCTTAGCCTGTTCGTTTCCCGGATTCACATCGGGGTGATACTGTCTGGCTAACTGCCGATAAGAGGCCTTAACTTGCGATAAACTCGCGCCAGACCTCAGTCCTAACTGTCGGTAATAATCTGCAATATCCATCTAGCATGAATGAGCGTTGATAATACCAGTGAACAAACCTGACGGTCAACGGAGTATCGTTAGACTGCAGGCTTCTTTTTCCCTGTTTGCAAGGGCTTTTTTGAGTGACGTAGAACCACCGCCACTTTCGTAATTCAAGCCAATCTTTTTGATAAGCTTGGCTGAATTTTCATCTCTCTCGAGTTCCTCGCCACACTGACAAGAATGCCATCGCTCAGACAATTCTTTAGGCACTTTGTTGAGACAGTTCCAACAATGTTGAGAAGTGCCTTTCGGGTCAACGAATACAACGCTTTTACCTAGTTTACCAGCGACATATTTGATAACAGTAGCAAACTGACCATGAGCAGCATCAAGCATTGATTTGTTTAAGCCACTCTTAGCCGCTTGACCGTTGGGCAAGTAGACCAGATTGCCGTCCTCAATATCAGTCTTAACTTGGGCGCGTCTAGTTAGATTCTTGAGACTCAAGTCTTCCAAAACTAAAACATCACACTTATTGAATAATTTATGTGCAGTCTTGAATTGAAAATCTAATCTTGTTCTCGCTACAAATTGATGAAGTTTGGAAATTTTGTCTTTGATAATTTTCCAAGACTTAGATCCTTTAACTCTTTTAGCTAACCTCGCTTGAAGTTTGGCCAACTTCTCAGAAGACCTTCTCAAAAATCTAGGATTTTCGACTCGTTCGCCATTGGACAAATAGAGATAATTCGTAATTCCCAAATCAATACCGAGACAGTTTTCGGCAGTCGGTTGAATTTCTGCAACCGTTACTGGCACTGTTTTATCTTCTAGCGTTAGGGAAATATACCATCCGTCTGCTTCTCTGATAACCGTTCCCGTCTTAACCTTGAATCCTTTCGGTATTGGTCTGTGGAATGCCATCGGCACTTGACCTATTTTCGCTAGGTCAATACAAATCCTGCTTTGCTCATCTTTGATAATATTCAAATTGTCAAGTTGAGGATAAGTAAACGATTTGTAATAATGAAAACCTTTAAATCTAGGCTTCCCCCTACGGCGGCCATTCTTGTCAAGTATCGTAAAGTTTGAGAAAGAAGTTTCTACCCTGTTGACTACATCCTGTAAGACTTGGGCATCCAACTTTTTGTAATCAGGAAATAGTTTCTTGGTGTTTTTCAAGTCAGCTAACTGTACGGTTTGCCACTGTACATAACCACCATCAATATTTGAGAAAATATCACCCTTTCTTGTTATGGGATTGCCTGCTTCATCTTTTTTCCTGCCATCTCTGGTTTGCACTCTAGTCAGAGGAATATTCTTGTAGATTTCCTCTACTGAGACTATAGAAGCATTCAAAGGACAAGTATTGATGGGTGTTCTGGTAGCTTCCCACCATTTGAATCTCTCGCTCAAACGGTAATTATACTGTCGCCTGCAGAGTTCCAGGTGAGTCGATATCGTCACTGCTTGGGGACGAGTGGGTTTCAGTTTGTACTTGTAGGTTAGCTGCAATGATATCTTCCTTTTTTCGACCTTCCTCAAATATAATGTGTGAATGCTAAAAGCGCAAGACTTGTTAGTAGAAAATCGCATCTTGTAGTGGTGCTACTGTTTCAATGCTTAGAATATACATTGAGAATCAGGATGCTCCCAAAGTATAATTGACTCGCTCCGTACCTCCGACCGCCGCGCCTTTCATCCTCTTGCTGAATTTATTCGGGGTACTGCGATCGCCCGGACGCCTCCAAGATATCTCCGCCTTATACACGCCTTGGACTTCCCGGCTGTTAAGTTAAATATGGCAGAATCCTTAAATGTAAAGATTCTGCCAAAATTTACTGCGAACTAGGTTGTAGTGCGAGGGTTGCCCGCACTACGGTAGCGCAAAAATAACTTACGGACGATCTTCGATCACTCTGTCAATCAAGCCGTATTCTCTGGCTTCCTCAGCGGACATGAAATAGTCGCGATCCATGTCCTTCTCGATTTTCTCGATCGGCTTGCCAGTATTCTTAGCATAGATATTATTGAGTTCGTGGCGCAGCCGCAGAATCTCTTTCGCCTCAATCTGAATATCCGTTGCTTGTCCCCGCGTGCCCCCAGAAGGCTGGTGAATCATGATTCGCGAGTGAGGCAAAGCTAACCGTTTCCCCTTCGCACCGGCAGCTAACAGGAAAGAACCCATCGAAGCAGCCAAGCCCACACAAATCGTCACCACGTCCGATTTAATGTGCTGCATGGTATCAAAAATAGCCATGCCTGCCGACACCATTCCGCCTGGGGAATTGATGTACAAAATAATATCCTTACCTGAATCTTCCGAATCAAGATAGAGCATCACAGCGATGATTTGATTGGCAATTTCATCGTCAACGTCCCTGCCCAAGAAAATAATCCGTTCCCGGTAGAGGCGATCGTAGATATTAATCCACTGAGTATCATAACCCCCCGGCATCTTGTAGGGAACTTTTGGCACACCGATAGGCATAATTCGGAACTCCGTTTAGTTGGTAATTGGTAATTGGTAATTGGGAATTGGGCATCGGGAATTGGGCATCGGGCATTGGTGATTGGGAATCGGTAATTGGGAATCGGTAATTGGGAATTGTTAGTCATAAAAAGACTATTGAATAACTAACCCGGGTAGAAACTACTAGCCATTAACCCTTAATTATTACTCATGCCCATTCCCCATTTCCTATTACCCATTCCCCATTCCCCATTCCCCATTCCCCATTTCCAATTCCCAGTTAGATGACTCCAGCAGGCAGCGGTTTCGGCAATTCTTCCGAACTTTCAAGAACGCGATCGATCAAACCGTATTCTTTAGCTTCATGGGGCGTCAGGTACAGCAACCGATCCATATCTTTAGTAATCTTTTCGATCGGTTGGCCAGTACAGCTTGCAAAAATCTCAAGCATCGTCGCTTTATTTGCCAGCACTTCCTTAGCCCGAATTTGAATGTCACTTGCTTGACCCCGCGTGTAAGCCTTGGGTTGGTGCAACACAATCGAAGCGTGGGGCAAACTCGCCCGAAAGCCTTTTGTACCAGCCGCTAACAGCATCGCAGACATCCCCATTGCCGAACCGAGGCAAATAGTGTGCACAGGCGGCTTAATGTACCTAATCGTATCGCAGATAGCGAAGGCTTCTGTTTCAAAGCCGACGGGTTCGCCACTGTAACCAGAAGTGCCGGTCGAGTTGATGTAGATTTTGATCGGCTTATCCGGGTCTTCGTACTGCAAGAACAACAGTTCAGCGATAATCAGTTCTGTTACCGCAGGCACCAGAGGCATCCCCAGATAAACGATCCGCTCCTTCAGCAACAGGGATGGCAAATCGGGAGGTGGCGTCCGAGAGTTCCCTTCCCCGTAGTATGGCGATTGCACTGCTTTAATGGGTGTGTTCATCAGAAAAATGAGTCTGAAACCCCGTCCTTCTAGGACGGCTTTACATTGGATTGGGGTGGAGGGGTATGGTTGCCCCTCCGTGGAGATGTGGTCTTCTCCAAAACTCCCTTACGGGTAAAGTTAGCACGCGCCTTTGTTTTTAGAGCTTGTTAAACTTGCAGCACTGTTTCAGTGACCTTAAAACTGTTTAACTGCAAATGACAGGGCAGGGGACTAGCTTCGCATCAAGCGGGTGTCATGACTCAAAAAACGTAGACCTCGAAAGTCTTAGGCTGGTCAGGACGGCTCGCAAGAATCTCTTACAAGCCTCATGCACTTAGGCTGAGGTTCCTGACATAACCGAAATGTTGCCTGAACTGATGGAGCTATTCTTAAAGAAATACTAACGCAATCTTTAGGTATCCCGCATGAAAGTTAGTTTGCTCCCGGTTTTAAACGACCCTAACCTTGACGCTGCCGCGCCCTCGACCCAGCGCCAGCTAGCGATTTCAGTATCTGCGATGGCAAGCTCGATCGACTCCAGCGTACCCTTAAACCTGTGCCTGATTCTCGACCACAGCGGTTCGATGGGCGGACGCCCCTTGGAAACCGTCAAACAAGCCGCCGGACGCTTGCTAGACAGGTTGAAGCCTGGGGATCGCTTTTGCGCGGTGGCTTTCGACCACAAAGCCAAAGTCCTCGTCCCCAATCAAATTGTGGGAGACCCCAGTAGCATTAAACGGCAAATTGAGCAATTGCGATCGGCCGGTGGCACAGCAATTGATGAGGGCATTAAGTTAGGTATTGAAGAGTTGGGCAAAGGTAAAAAAGAAGCTATATCTCAGGCATTTCTGCTGACTGACGGCGAAAACGAACACGGCGACGACAGCCGGTGTTTGAAGTTGGCTAAATTGGCGGCAGACTACAACATGACTTTAAATTCTCTGGGATTTGGCGATAACTGGAACCAGGATATTTTGGAAAAAATTGCTGATGCAGGCGGCGGTGCTCTGGCTCACATTCAGCGTCCTGAAGATGCGGTTGACGAGTTTGGTAAACTGTTTAGCCGCGTCCAAGGTGTAGGTTTGACTAATGCTTATTTGCTATTTTCCCTAATGCCAAAAGTGCGGTTAGCCGAACTCAAACCGATCGCCCAAGTTGCCCCGGATACGATCGAATTACCGGTACAGCAAGAGGGCGATCGCTTTATGGTACGTTTGGGAGATTTAATGAAGGATATAGAGCGAGTAGTTTTGGCTAATATTTATATTGGACAGTTGCCCGAAGGTACACAGGCGATCGGGCAATTGCAAATTCGCTACGACGATCCGAGTGTCGGTCAAGGTTTGCTTTCCGATCCTGTTGCACTTTCCGCTAATGTCCTGAAAGTTTATCAGCCGGCCATTAACCCGATGGTACAGCAGCACATTTTAGCTTTGGCTAAATACCGCCAAACTCAACTCGCAGAAACCCGATTGCAACAGGGCGATCGCGCCGGCGCGGCAACAATGCTGCAAACTGCTGCGAAAACTGCTCTGCAAATGGGCGATAAAAGTGCCGCAACTGTGCTGCAAACTTCTGCTACTCGTTTGCAGTCTGGTGAACAATTGAGTGAAGCCGATCGCAAGAAAACTCGGATTGCTTCTAAAACTATTTTGAAGTAATCTCATGGTTTGTAATTCTCAGGAAATCCGGCGATTGGAAATCGCGACTACACAAACAAAGTCCGCCTTCGCGGACTAAGAATATAGAAACCCGCCAGCGCGGGTTTTGTTTTTGTGTTCGTTTCACTCACCGGTTAAAATTTGTGGATGCTTTAGATGCTCGATCGTTTAGAATGTTTGTATCACCTATCAAGAGTGCTTGTATGAGCCAGACAATATCTGATAAAGTACGCTGGACTACCGCCGATTTAGAACTATTGCCCGATAACGGCGATCGTTACGAAATTATTGATGGAGAGTTATTTGTGACATGGGCGGCACACTGGAATCATCAAGAAGTTTGTGCTAATATCTGCATGGAGTTAAAAACTTGGTCACAAAAAACAGGATTAGGAGAATCAGTAATTAGTCCAGGAGTTATTTTTACAGATGTAGATTGTGTTATTCCTGATGTAGTTTGGGTGAGCAATGAACGCTTGCCTATCTTGCTAGACGAAGCCGGCCATTTAACCGCCGCACCTGAGTTAGTTGTTGAAGTATTGTCCCTCGGTGCAGACAATGAAAGACGGGATAGAGATTTGAAACTCAGACTCTATTCGGTACGAGGAGTACAGGAATACTGGATTGTGAATTGGCGGTTGCAGCAAATAGAAGTTTATCGCAGGGAACAAGCAAGTTTAAGGCTCAGTGCTACGCTGTTGAGCAATGATGAACTAACTTCGCCTTTGTTACCTGGTTTTAGTTGTTCTGTTGCTCAAATTTTTGCTTAGATTTATGAAACACTTTTACCCGGCGATCGGCATTTTAGGATTAGTTACCGTTTTGGGTGACATATCCCCTGCCATTCCAGCAGAGTCAGCGCCAATACTCATCGTTCAAAATCCTGCTGAAGACTTATTTAACAGCGGTTTAGCCAAATCAGAAGCAGGAGACATTCAAGGGGCGATCGCCGATTACACCGAAGCCATCCGGCTCAACCCCAACTACGCCAAAGCCTACAACAAACGCGGCATCATCCACGGCCGCAACCTCAAAGATTATCCAGCAGCTAAAGCAGATTTCGATCGCGCAATTGAAATTAACCCCAATTACGGCGACGCTTACTACAACCGCGCCAGAGTCCGCGAGTTCTTAGAAGACAAAGACGGGGCGATCGCAGATTATCAAAAAGCAGCGGAACTTTATCAAAAAGACGGCAATACCAACGATTATCAAGATGCTATAAAACATCTTCAAATGCTGCAACAATAGAGTGCTTTTGAAAACATAGTATAATATCCTTCGATCTGCGTTCATCCGCATTCATCGGCGGTTAAACATTCCAAATTAACTATTCAAAAAATGCCCGAAACTTCCACCGTTACCGTTACTGTACCCGCTACAACCGCCAATTTAGGCCCCGGCTTCGACTGCATCGGCGCCGCTTTAAGCCTCTACAACCGCTTCCAATTCTCCCGACTCGAACCCTCAGCAACAGAGAAACTAAAAATTACTGTTACAGGCAAAGAAGCCGCCAAAGTCAAGACAGATGACAGCAATCTCGCTTATCTAGCCTTTGTCAAGTTATACGGATACCTCAACCAATCGCCGCCGCCCGTAGCCATACATATAGATATGCAAGTGCCGCTGGCTAGAGGTTTGGGAAGTTCCGCCACAGCTATTGTCGGTGGGTTAGTCGGTGCAAATGAGTTAGCCGGAAAGCCTTTGAGTCAGGTGGAAGTGATGCAATTGGCGATCGAACTTGAAGGACATCCCGACAACGTTGTCCCCGCTTTACTGGGAGGATGTCGCCTCGCTGCTAGCAATACACCAAGCGGTTCCTGGGAGATTTGCGATATTCCCTGGCATCCAAATATTGTGCCCGTGGTAGCCATCCCCGATTTTGAACTGTCTACAGCCGAAGCCCGCAAAGTTTTGCCTGCAGATTACAGCAAGGCTGATGCGATTTTTAATGCTGCACACCTCGGTTTGCTAGTGCGGGCTTTGGAAACTGGCAATGAAAACTGGCTGCGCTGCGCCCTCCAAGACAAAATTCACCAGCCTTACCGGCAATCTCTGATTAAGGGATATGAAGCGGTGCAACAAGCTGCCCTGAATGCAGGGGCCTATGAAATGGTAATTAGCGGTGCCGGGCCCACGCTTTTAGCTTTAACGGATGTGGCTAACGCTGAGGCGGTTGAGAGGGAAATGGCGGCTGCTTGGATGGAATTTGGGGTAAAGGCTGAGGTGCGTGCGATCGGCCTCGATACTCAAGGCGCGCAAGTCTCCCTTTAATTATTCCACTCCTAGACACACAACATCTACATAACCGTGTTTTGTAGGGGCAATCCCCCGTGGTTGCCCCTCTCCAGGGAATTATTCATATTTCTATTCTCGACCTCTCTCCTTCAAATCTCTTGAATATCAACTCAAGTCTCTTCTCGATAACTTCTGCTATTCCCTCTACAAAATTTTACATAAAAAAAATCCAGTCATTGTAGGGGCGGATTCACCATAATCTCAGGCTCAAACCAACAATCGCAAAAACCCGCCCCCACCAACGGTAAATACTCTTAATTAACTGTGACGCAGCGGAAGCTCTATCTGAATTTTAGTGCCTTTACCCGGTTCGGAAAAACACTTGAACTCTCCTTTGTGCTGCTCTACAATTATCCGATAGCTGAGAGCAAGTCCCGATGATATGGGTGGTTCCGCAGGTTTTACTCCCAAAAATGGATCGGAAATTTGGGCTGTGATATCTTTGCTATGTGCGATGTCGTTATCAGCAATCTCAATCGAAATTCGCTGAGCATCGACTACCTGAGTGGTAATCAAAATCACGGGCTTAAATTTGATGGATTCCAACTCCTCTAACTCTTGAGCCGACTCTTCCAAAGCATCGATCGCGTGATTGATGATATTCAGAAAAGCTTGATTGAGCAGACCTGCATAACACTCAATCTGTGGCAAATTGCCGAATTGTTTCATCACCTTGATGTCTCGCCTTCCCTCGCGAGCCGGCAAGCGGTGCTGCAACAACAACAGAGTATTTTCTAAACCGTCGGAAACATCAAATAGCTGCCAGCCCGATCGATCGCTGCGGGAAAAATCCTGTAGCGACAAAATTATTTGGCGGATGCGATCGCTCCCGGTACGCATGGAACTCACAATTTTTAATAAATCGTCGAGTACGAATTCCACATCCATATCTTGTTGTTTTTGCAGAATTTCCGAGCCGGGATTGACTAGCTCTTTTTGATACAATCGCAGCAGTTCAATTAAATCGGTCGCGTAGCTTTGGACGTGAGTTAGATTGCTGTAAATAAAAGTAATTGGGTTGTTAATTTCGTGGGCTATCCCAGACACCAATTCGCCCAAACTAGACATTTTTTCAGTTTGCAGCATTCGATCGCGCGACAGATCCAATTCTTGCTGGGTTAACTCCAACTGCCCCCTCAACTCGTGCGATCGCTTAGACGCGCGCACCCGCGCCAATAATTCCTGCTTAACTATCGGTTTAAACAGAAAATCGTCAAAGGGCGCATCCAATGCTTGAACTTCATCAAATTGCTCCGGTGTTGTCAGCAGAATAAAATAGGCTGCCGCCAATTCTCGCTCGGCTTTCACCAGCCGGCACACCTCCAAAAAGTTGATTTGAGGCGAAGTCCCGTCGCAAATTATCGCATCGGGGGACAATTCCTTCGCCAACTCTAAACCCTCCTTATCGTCGGGAACGACTCTCACCTGATGTCCCTCTTGGCTGAGTAACTCTTGGACAACTTGAAAAGTCACAGTATCCGCGATGATCGCCAGAATCTTTGCCATACTTCTACCACCTCCACAAATTACTTTTTAGGATACAACCGCCAGAATTGCGCTGACAGATTTAAAATTCCAAAATAGTTCAATTACATCAAAAAACAGCCCATACCCGCTCCCTCAAAACCAAAAATAGCTTATACCATTTTAGATTTTATATTTTAGAGTAAAAAATTGGGAAGGACTTACTGTATAATAGTTGGGAGCTTGCCTAAAGTTGCATATTTTTTGGGGACTGGTATCACGAGAAGGTATAATTTTAGACGGGTAATGCAAAAATGCCAATTTTCTCCTTCGTAATTAATGTTACATCAGAGCTTTCGGCCGAAAGACTGCTGAGGGCGATCGCAGATACTTTCTCAAATTGCGCCAGGAAACAATAAAAAACTTTAAAATTAATTAATAGTATCGTTAAATTCACCTTCTCGGTCAGCGCCTGGGAATGCCAATTACCAACACCACCTCAACTTTGATTCAAGCCGAAACACTAGAACTATTAGAATGGCCGCGCCTGTGTCAGCACTTGGCTACCTTCGCTGCGACCAAACTCGGCGTCGCCGCCGCCCTTGACCTCGCAATCCCAGCAACTCAAGCTCAAACAGCAGAACTCCTCGCTCAAACTCAGGAAACTTATCAGTTAGAGAGCCGCGCTGGCGGTGCTTTGAGTTTTGAAGGAATCCAAGACATCGGCACTTCCCTGCAGCGAGCCGAACTCCAAGGTTTGCTCAGCGGCGAAGAATTGCTGGCAATTGCTACTACCCTGGCCGGAGCAAGGCAATTGCGCCGGATAATTGACTCTCAGGCAGATGTGCCGACGCTCAAAGAACTGGCAGCCCAATTGCGGACTTATCCTGAACTAGAGCAAGAAATCCATCGCTGTATAGACGATCGCGCTCAAGTAGCAGACAGAGCCACTCCTAAATTAGCAGGAATTAGAGTTCAAATGCGACAGTTGCGCGATCGCATTTATCAAATATTGCAGGGGATTTTGCAGCGCCAATCCAACGCCGTACAAGAACAGCTAATTACCCAAAGAAGCGGACGCTTTGTCATTCCCGTCAAAGCTCCCCAAAAAGATGCCATACCGGGCATCGTTCATGATTCCTCGGCCAGCGGCGCGACACTGTACGTTGAGCCCCACAGCACAGTCAATCTTAACAACCAAATGCGGCAGTTGCTCCGGCAAGAACAAGCCGAAGAAGAAGCAGTCCGCCGCGCCCTCACGGAGCAAGTCGCAGCAGTAAAACCCGATTTAGACAGATTGGTGGTTGTAGTTACAACTTTAGATTTAGCGGCCGCTAAAGCGCGTTATAGTTTTTGGTTGCAAGCAAATCCGCCGAAATTTATCGAATTGGGAGAGCCAGAATTAGCACCAAAAAATCCTGAAAAAGAAGATGAGGAAAAAGAAGAAAAAGAAGATGAGGAAAACTCAGAAAACAGTCAATTATTAATTCGCAACCTGCGATCGCAAATTACCCTGCGCCAGTTGCGCCATCCTTTATTAGTTTGGCAGCAACAGCACGAGCAAGGGTTTCCAGTCGTGCCGGTCGATTTAACGATCGGGCCACACATCCGCGTCGTCGCCATCACAGGCCCCAACACTGGCGGCAAAACTGTTACCCTCAAAACCTTGGGCTTGGCAGCTTTAATGGCGAAAGCAGGAATGTTTGTTGCCGCCCGCGAACCCGTAGAATTGCCTTGGTTCGACAATATTTTGGCTGATATTGGTGACGAACAATCTTTGCAGCAAAGTTTGTCTACTTTCTCTGGCCATATCCGCCGCATCAGCCGCATTTTAGAAGTTTTAGGCAATAAATCGCAGCCCCAAGGGGAAGAAAATTCAAACCTCTCAATTCCCAATACTTCGGCTACTTCGGATTCTCTCAGTACAAATACGCTCAGTACAAGTTCCCCAGGCCCCATACTTCGGCTACGCACTTCAACGGAGCTCAGTACAAGCTCAGAACAAGTGCCCCATGTCCCATGCCCCATGCCCCATGCCCCATGCCCAATTCCCAAATCTTTAGTTTTGTTAGACGAAGTAGGAGCGGGTACAGACCCCTCAGAAGGCAGTGCATTGGCGATCGCCCTGTTGCAATACCTCGCCCAACATTCCCTATTAACAGTTGCAACTACCCACTTTGGCGAACTCAAAGCCCTCAAATATCAAGACTCCCGCTTTGAAAATGCCTCAGTAGAATTTGACGACAATTCCATGCAGCCAACCTATCGCTTGCTGTGGGGAATTCCCGGACGTTCCAACGCCCTCACCATTGCCAAAAGACTCGGTTTGCTAGCATCCATAGTCGAAGAAGCTCAAACCTATGTCGGGGGAGCCTCTCAAGATGTTAATCAAGTGATTGCTGGACTCGAAGCACAGCGCCGGAAACAGGAAACCAAAGCCAGAGAAGCAACTCAACTGCTACACCAAACCGAAAAACTGCACAGAGAAGTTTCTCAAAAAGCAGCCGCTTTGCAAGAGCGGGAGCGAGAACTAAAAATAGCTCAGGAAGTGGCAGTAAATGAGGCGATAGGGTCAGCAAAATCAGAAATTGCTCAAATCATTCGTCGCTTGCAGTCGGGCAACCAGACGGCTCAAAATGCCCAACAAGCGACAGATACTTTAAATCAAATTTCTGAAAAACACCTGCCCTCTCGGCAACAACCGGCTAAACCCAAACCGAGTTTTATGCCGAAAGTGGGCGATCGCATCCGCATTCCCAGCTTGGGCCAAACCGCCGAAGTCCTCAGCGGCCCCGATGCTAACGAAGAGTTGAGCGTTCGGTTTGGGATTATGAAAATGACTGTCAAACTAGGAGAAATTGAATCCCTAGACGGTCAAAAACCCGAAACTAAAGCTCAATTAGCCAAGGCGGCAGCCCAAGCACAAGCACTCGCTACCGCTAAAGCTAAGCAAGCAGCGGCGGAATCTCCAAAACCCAATCCCGAAATTGCCATTCGCACTGCTAATAATTCGATCGACTTACGGGGTGCGAGAGTCTCAGACGCAGAAATCGAAATAGACAGAGCTCTTTCCAAGGCTGTGGAATACGGAGTTCTGTGGATAATTCACGGCAAAGGTACGGGACAGTTGCGGCGCGGGGTTCACGAGTTCCTCGCGAATCACCCGCAGGTTTCCCGCTTTGAGCTGGCTAGTCAAAAAGAAGGAGGCGCAGGTGTGACGGTGGTTTATTTGAAGTAGTCAGGATTTACGCATTTCCGGTTGACTCGTAATTATAGCAATCCTAAATCATTTGCATAATTATTGTAGGGGCAATCCCCCCGTGGTTGCCCGATAGATAGGGGGTAGGCACGGGGAGTAGGGGTAGCACTACCCCTACAGATTTATCTGAATCATTTAGGATTGCTATATCTAGTTGTATGCCGCAAAACAACTCGCAAGGAACATATCATACTGATGCAACCGGAATGGATACTAGACTGCAAATGTGGAATAATTAAGAGTTGATTTCCCACTTTAGTAACTGCCTGACTAATGAAAAAAACTCCCTCAAATGAAGTTTTGGTTGGCGACTGTCGTGAAGTGATGAAGACATTGCCAGAAAATTATATTTCTGCCTGTATCACTGACCCACCTTATAATTATGAATTTATTGGTCATAAATGGGATGACTCAGAAATTCAAAGGCGGATTGAAAGAGTCAATGGCAAGAGAAATAAAACCCTTGTTAAAAACATTCCCTATGGCAGTGGTTTAGCAGGTGGAGTCAGAAACGAAAAATGGTATCAAAGGAATCGCAACAACACTCTGGATTATGAAAAGTGGTGCTTTGAGTGGGGTGAGCAGCTTTTTCGGATCTGCAAACCGGGTGCGACAGTTTTAGTTTTCAATAGCACACGAACGGTTGCTCACGTACAAGTAGCACTTGAAAGTGCTGGTTTCTATGCGAGAGATATTCTTGTTTATAAAAGATCGAGTGGTATTCCTAAAGGTGTCAATATCAAACAACAGTTAGAGAAGAAAGGATATGAAAATTCTGAACAATGGGATGGTTGGCACAGTTGTCTGAGGAACGAATGGGAAGCAATCTGCGTACTTCAAAAACCACTGGTCAATAATTACTTGGAAACTCTACAGGAGTATGGTACTGGTCTATTTTATACTAAAGATCAGTTTGGTGGTTTTCAGTCAAATATTTTAGAAGGTATACAGCGTGAGAAAACCGAGGAGTTTAACGTCCATTGCACAGTTAAACCAATCGCTCTAATGAGAAAGCTGGTCGAAATATTTGTACCGCGTTTGGAAAATTCTATTCTAATCGATCCTTTCGCAGGATCGGGAACTACATTGCTGGCGGCGAAAGAATTTGGCATTAGGTATGTTGGCATTGAAATAGTACCTGACTACATAGAGATTATTAACAAGCGCCTTGATAGTTTCAGCGGTATACAGGGAATTCTCCCACTTTTTCAATAAGAAATGACTTTAAATCAAACCCGCTTATTGTTTGTATAAAATTAAACGAATCGTCCCCAGTGTAAACTTTCCAAGTCCCTACTTGGCACGCTGTAATAGCTGCGGGCAAATTATCTTGTCTAAGTATTAAAAATACGGGTTCGTAATTATAAGTACGAAGTAGTGGGCCATAAGATTTGAACTTTTTCAGTGTTCCAGAGTCTCCTGAGCCAATACGATATTTTGTATCTATTGCGTACCCATCAACAATCAGATCGCACGGCTCATCGCTTCCAACTTTAAATGCTGGCTGAAAGCTACTGCAATATGTTTTACACGTTTCAGTAACTAACAATTGCCAACACATACCTAACTCTTCCAATATTGCCTATTTTCTTTTTTTATTATTGGAGAAATACCAAACACATCCATTAAGATATCGTGTTCTTCATTCTCTTCTGCATAAATTTTTTCGGTAAATGACTTTTGGTATTTTGCTAAAATTTGCTCTAGTCTTCTTTCAGTCATCAGCAGTTACCAGATCAGCTAGACTAACGGATAATGCCTTGGCTATTTTGCTGGCATTAAGTAGAGTTATATTCCTTTCACCTCGTTCAACTGAACCAATATAGGTGCGATGTAATTCAGATAGTTCTGCAAGCTGATCTTGGGAAAGATTTCTGAGCTTTCGGAAATGTCTAACTTTTTTACCAAATTGCTCCGTAATATCCATACATTGCGCCAGATGAAGCAATCACAACTATAATCTGACAGACTATAAGTAGCGACAGACTATAAGTAGCATTCGAGAGCGCTAGGATCTTTGCATTGATATAAGTCCCGATCGTTTCAAACCACTGATTTGATTTCGGTCACTCTGCGGCGTAGGATGGTTAGAAGTAAAAATCTCTGGGTTTTGCGGATTGCGATCGATCGAACTTGAAACCGCAACTTTTCACCCGCAACTTTTCACCCGCAACTCCGTCCAGCAGTTAGGATTGCCGGAATCAAAGCAACGAGCTATGGAGACAAATTAACAGATGTGCTGTTGCCCACAGGCCGCAAAGCTTGAATCACGGCATACTGTTTGATATCCAGCCTCAACCAGTCTTAATTTCCCGTGCTGAAGCCATGCGCTCGACCGTAAAGCCCTCCGCTCCCACAAACGAAAGGGGCCAATCTCCCAACTGGGAAGAATTGACCCAAAAAGCACCAGAACCTACCCAGTTGGACAACATTAAAGCCCAACTGGATTTAGTGCTGTTAGCCCTAGAAGCACTGGCAGAAATAGGCTCAGAGGCGATGCTCAAGGTAGCAGCCGAACTGAATTTAGAGCCAATGGTAGCCGATCGGGTAGCTTTGTGGCGGCTGCGCCAATCTAACCCGCTGCGGAAAGGCCACGGAGGGCGCAAAAAACTAGATGTGGAGGAAGCTCGATCGCTCGTTTTGATAAGCTGTCATTTGGCAAAACAGCACCAAGCTTTAATCCGCCGCGCTGTTGCTTTGCTCGAACAAATGGCAGAGCAAAACCGCGAACCTCACACAATTGCTTTGTTGGGAGATTATATTGACAGGTTCAGCAACACTTATGGCTCGCGCATGGAAGATGCAGAAAATTTATCGGCCAGAGAGTTGACTGATTTGGCCCTAAAACTCCTGATCGATTTGCTGTTTTACAGCAGTCCCGGCGGCCACCGCCGCCTCTGGCTGGCTCTTCTAGACCGCGCTAAGAATTAAGCTAAGCATAATGGGAACGAGAATCACAAACATCGGGAACAGGCAAGATGCCTGTTCCACCAGAAAATTTATTTATTGTGGAACAGGCATCTTGCCTGTTGCTAAAAAAGCTTGTTGAGAATGCTGCCAAATATCAGATAAAACATAGTTATTCCCTCTTCCTTCTTCCTTCTTCCTTCCTGCTATGGTTCTCAAACGGTACACGCCCCCCACTTGCACGCTGGAAATTACAGCCAAAAGTTCGCCTCTATCTCGCTGGGCGGGCCAACCCGTGTTTAAATCTTTAAGTTTCGAGCTGCGACTCGACGACCCCAGGCTGCCAGATACCCAACACGTTACTCTCAGGGGCGATCGAATTCAACTCGAAACCCTCCACGAAGCTGTCAGCAACTACGTCCAAAACTTGCTCGGCGAATCCCGCGATTGGGAAAGCAACCTCAACTCTCAAACCGATCGTATTCCTGCGGGTTCAGACTCGCTAGAAGTCGCACGTAATGCCGTTATATTCGATCGATCCGTCCACACTTCCGAACTAGCAACCTCCGCCCCAAACACAGCCTACCTTCCGGTTCCCCCCCGCTTAGAGCCCCGCGGCTTGCTCGCCCACAACTTGTTTTTAGGCTCTTTGAGCGCCGCAGAATCCGGGCCAGTAGTTCCCTTGAGCACCCTGCAACTGTTTGACTTGGCCACAGCGCTAGATGACTGCGCCGCCGAAGTGATGGCGCTTCCCAACCTCAACCGCGAGTCCCAACGGCCGCTGTCCTCACCCTGGCTCAAGGTGGCAGCAATGCTGGTCGCCAGCGCGGGCCTGACGACTGGAATCATCAAAATGCTCGATCGAACCGCCACATCCCCGCAAACCGCCACAGCCCCCGCCACAGCCCCCGCCAATCCACAATTGAGCACCGCTCCCGGAAACCCCCAGTT
Source organism: Microcoleus sp. B13-B6 (assembly GCF_036705405.1). NCBI lineage: Bacteria > Bacillati > Cyanobacteriota > Cyanophyceae > Oscillatoriales > Microcoleaceae > Microcoleus > Microcoleus sp. B13-B6. The sequence goes on along the minus strand of NZ_JAUBUJ010000021.1, from coordinate 69,343 downwards.
AGCTGCCGGCGTTTCCCCCAGTCCAGTTCCCGCCCTACCGACACCCCCAGCACCAACACCCGCAGCCACACCCGGTTTACCACCGCTGCCGCCCCCGCCCATCAACACCGCCGCCTCCCCCAGCCCCAGCTTGCCCCCCATCGCCCTCGCGCCAACTCCCCCCACCAACAAACCCAGCCCCATCCAGCAGCCACCCCTGCTATTTCCCCCCAACGGCAGCGCAGCCAGCGCCCCACAGAGCGCCCCAGCATTCCCTCAAGGGTCAACAATCACTATTCCCGCCCCCGAAGAACCGCCCCAGGGCCGCCCCCAAGCACCCGCACCAGTACCCTACGTGCTGCCCCCATTACCGCCGAGACTAGCTCCCGCCGTACCGCCCCCCCTGCCTCCATCCCTGTCTGCTTCCCGATTTCCCGTTCCCCCGCCGCAACCCTTCCCCCGCCCCATCGAGCCGATTGTCCCCCCCGCCAGTACCGAACTCCCAGCCCTTGAGGACGCTCAACCGCCTGCGGAGTCTGAGGATAACAACCAGGTGGCGGCTAGCAAAAAAAACCACACTTTATTTGATACCATTCCTCAAGTTTCAGAAGCTAGAACTTACTTTGAGGAACGCTGGAAGCCTCCTGAAGGAATGGAACAAACTTTGGAATACAGCGTGCTGATCGATGAAAATGGGTCAGTTCAAAGTATTGTGCCGATGGGAAAAGCAGCAGCAGATTATATCGAGCAAATTAATATGCCATTAGCCGGCGAGCCGTTTGTTTCTGCCGTTTCTAATGGAAAAAACCCGAAAATTAGAGTTGTTTTGCGACCGAACGGTCGAGTACAAACCTTTTTGGAAGAGAGTGATTAAACGCTCTCAAACACATTGTCGAGATGGGAAATCTCGGTTAATTGCTAATCTTAAACAAGTTCAAAAAAAATCAATTTTTAACTGCGACAGCAGCAGCCAGCGTATTGACAGTTGCTCCAGTTTATGCTACCCATATCTCTTGACCCGTGCGGGCAGAGTCACCAGTAAAAAAATTTGCTGACACTCGTCAACTGATGTGCATTGCACACCCTACAAACTTCCTTTTTCCTTCTTCCTGACATCCGTTACATCCGTTACAGAATCCGTTGCCGAACTTCCTTCTTCCTGACATCCGTTACATCCGTTACAGAATCCGTTGCCGAACTTCCTTCTGCCTTCTGCCTTCTGCCTTCTATATCATCAATGCCCTTTTTTTCTATCCCAAACTTCTCCAATCCAATAAAAAATTGCAATCCCGCCAAAACTAAATAAAAAATCTTCAATACTAGCAGTACGATTGGGTAAAATCGCTTGCAGCATTTCTTCCGCAGCAGTGAAAATAGTAAAAATTGCGGGCCCGAAAGGAATTGAATAATTAAACAAATTCATATTTTTTTTGCCACTTGCTCTATGGCACAAAAAAGATGCTATTCCGTACAAAATAAAGTGGCCGAGTTTGTCATAAGGCGGATGAGCTAGAGGAAAGTTGACTAATTTCCCCGTACCTGCTAAAAGCATAATACTGAGAAGAATTAAAACGTACACAAAACAAGCAACTATCCAGAATTTTTTAGAGAAGTTCATCTTTTTTTTGCCGATACCGACTAGACACAAACCAAGGCAGCCCAACGCGAAACTAATATCAAATCTGGTTAAGTGCGTATTGTATTTGTAGGCCTGTGCCTACCCGTAGCAGCAGATCAAATTTAATGGGTTTTCACTGTCAAAACTTGCGGCGGCGACGCATCGGGCGGATAAATAAAATCTACATCTACAAGTCGCTTTTCTCCCGATTTCATCTCTAATTTTACCAAAGGTTCCCCCTGCTGTCCCCGCCGCTGCACTAAATGCACGTAGCGAGTTTGAGGCACTTTATTGTCATCAGTATAGCGCACTCTGACAGTTCCCCTAAAAAAAGTTTGAGGTGCCGGAGGTTCTAAAAAACTAAGTCCTCCTGAAGTTAATTTGTCTGTTTTAATTGGAGTTTGAATCGCGACAGTTACAGTTTGATTTTTGCTGGTAGAATTGTACAGCGGCAAGCTGAGATTGTATTGAATTCCGTAATTGCCGTGGGCGCGGTATGCTGTATCTGGGTAGCGGACTAGCATTCTCGCACTTTGCACTTGATTTGTACCCAGCATTCCGCGCGGGAGGCTGCTTAATGGGTAGGAAAATGCTGTTCCGGGTTGGGGAATTGCTAGGTTTGAGGTGGCGGGGTTGTCTGAGAGAAGTGCTCGCCATTCTGAACCTAATGCTACACCGGCAACTCGGCCGTAAATTATTTGACCTTCGGTGATTTCTGGCGGTGTGGGAGTTCGATCGCGCGGCCCGGCTATATTACCATTGTCTAATAAGTTTTGCCATTCTACTATATTGGGCGATCGCTCGTTTCCCTGTCCGTTTCCCTGTGCATCAACTCGGGCAAACATCGCCAGACTGGCAACATAGACTATACCATCGCTCCGCAACCGCATCAAGGTCGATCGACCGTTTAGCGGCGGTACCAATCCCCGCACCGGTATCGCATGATTCATCAACAATTGGCTTTTTCCCGGTGGAATAATTAACTGCGGCTCAAAGTCAGACTGTCTCCTTCCTCTGAGAATATCATTCACAGCGCGACTTCCCGGCCCTGCGTAAATATTACTGTTTGAATTATCGACTTGCGGCGGCAATTCAATGAAAGGTGCATCGGGTTGGCTGAGATAACTCGCAGCTTGCAATATATCTAATTTTACAGGTTTATTGCCCGGATTGTAAACAATTACTCCTTGATACAATGTTCGCAAATCTTCGGGGGAAGGTGCGCGGGCTATGTGGTGGGCAAATATGTCGAAACGTCCTTGAAACGGAAAGTTTAAATGTGCGGCCGGAAATCTTTTACCATCTGGGGGAAATGTCGAAAGCAAAATTCCTTCTTGCAGCACTAATTCGGGGCTGTTGCTGTTAAATACTGGTATGTTGTCTAACTGTCCGGGGAGGGGTCGCACTTCTTGGATTTGGACGATTTCTTGAGGTGCGGGAGGGGTTTGGGCTAAGGGGATGATTGATATAATTGGCAGCATTTTTTAGAGGAGTTTTTTTTACCGCAGAGGGCGCAGAGGGCGCAGAGGAAGAGAGGGAAGAGAAGAGGATGTGAATATTTGTGTCGGGGCGGGTTTTGTACGGAGATTTTGCTCAGTTATAGCAGATATTGTGATTTTTACCTCGCCCACTGTTGTAATATGTATTTGTAAAATTGGGCTGTGTCTACTTTATCCATTGCTTGAATTTTTCGTCCTCCTAAATCTTTTACCATCCGGGGGAAATGTCGAAAGCAAAATTCCTTCTTGCAGCACTAATTCGGGGCTGTTGCTGTTAAATACTGGTATGTTGTCTAACTGTCCGGGGAGGGGTCGC
>NZ_JAUBUJ010000021.1:30578-65831 GCF_036705405.1 Microcoleus sp. B13-B6 | reverse complement strand
TTCCTTCTTGCAGCACTAATTCGGGGCTGTTGCTGTTAAATACTGGTATGTTGTCTAACTGTCCGGGGAGGGGTCGCACTTCTTGGATTTGGACGATTTCTTGAGGTGCGGGAGGGGTTTGGGCTAAGGGGATGATTGATATAATTGGCAGCATTTTTTAGAGGAGTTTTTTTTACCGCAGAGGGCGCAGAGGGCGCAGAGGAAGAGAGGGAAGAGAAGAGGATGTGAATATTTGTGTCAGGGCGGGTTTTGTACGGAGATTTTGCTCAGTTATAGCAGATATTGTGATTTTTACTTCGCCCACTGTTGTAATATGTATTTGTAAAATTGGGCTGTGTCTACTTTATCCATTGCTTGAATTTTTCGTCCTCCTAAATCTTTTACCATCCGGGGGAAATGTCGAAAGCAAACTTCCTTCTTGCAGCACTAATTCGGGGCTGTTGCTGTTAAATACTGGTATGTTGTCTAACTGTCCGGGGAGGGGTCGCACTTCTTGGATTTGGAGGATTTCTTGAGGTGCGGGAGGGGTTTGGGCTAAGGGGAGAATTGATATAATTGGCAGCATTTTTGAGATGAGTTTTTTTTTACCGCAGAGGGCGCAGAGGGCGCAGAGGAAGAGAGGGAAGAGAAGAAAATGTGAATATTTGTGTCGGGGCGGGTTTTGTACGGATATTTTGCTCAGTTCTAGCAGATATTGTGATTTTTACTTCGCCCACTGTTGTAATATGTATTTGTAAAATTGGGCTGTGTCTACTTTATCCATTGCTTGAATTTTTCGCCCTCCTATTTTAACTTGTGTGCGTCCTTGGCTGATGCCTTCGGTAATAATTTCTGTTTCCCATTCTCGCAGTTGGTAAAATTCGGGATGCGCTAAATAAGCGGTTGCCAAAATGTCCCAAAAATAGTAATCTTGAGATATTGCTAGGGCATAACACTGTCCTGCTAAGTCGGAAATTGGATATTTGCGCTGTTTTGCTAAGAGATTGGAAAATTCTACAGTCAGCGGTACATTATTCGTGATATCTAAAGGACACATGACAACGGGAATTTGTGTTTGCCAAATTCTATCGATTGCTATCGGGTCCCAGTAAGCATTCCATTCCGCCGACATATCTTGTCCGGGTTCCATATCTTTGCTAACATTGCCCATAACATTGAGGGCGCCTCCCATCCAGACAATTTCTTGAATTTTGCTTTCAATTTCTGGCGCGATATCTAAAGCTTGCGCTACTGTTGTTAACGGCCCCGTTACCATTAATGTGACTGGTACGGCTGCATCTCGCAAAACTCGTACCATAAAGTTTTGTCCGGGTTCTGATATTAACGGCGTGTCAATGGTTCCTTTTTCATTTAGAATGGGAAGTCGATCGACTGCAAAGGAATCTCGCCTAAATAACACCGGAAATGGATTCAGTCCCCGTACCGTACTCGCCGCCACCGGAACTTCTGAACGCCCCATCAAATCAAGGATTTTGCGCGTTGCACTCACGGCCGGTTGAATGTAGCAGTCCGCAGGAGTTACAATTACTCCCAGAGTTTCGACTTCCTCCATTGTCATCAGCAACACGACTGAGAGATAGTCGTCAACTGCACCGTCGTGATCCATTAGTACGAGTTTTTTGGACATTTTGCTTCCCCAGTGACTGAATTAGTGTAAAGTACAAATATTAATTTTTTTGTTCTAGAAACACAACTGCCTCAACTATATGAATACAGTATCACCTTACGGGTCTTGGAAATCACCTATTTCTTCCGATTTAATTGTTTCTGGAACTGTCGGACTCGGACAAATTGCTATTGACGGCGATGATATTTACTGGGTTGAGGGAAGACCTTCGGAAGCGGGAAGAAGCGTCCTCGTGCGGCGCACTCCTGACGGTAAAATCAGCGACGTGACACCGCATCCTTTTAATGTTCGCACTCGCGTTCACGAATACGGCGGCGCTTCCTTTGCAGTGGCTGGCGGTGTTGTCTATTTTTCTCATTTTGCCGACCAACGTATTTACTCTCAAGCATTAGATTCTCAACCCCAACCTCTGACACCTGCTGCTAATTATCGCTATGCAGATGCGATAGTTGACAAGCAGAGAAATCGCCTGATTTGCGTGCGCGAAGACTATGCAGGTGAGGGCGAACCTGTCAATACTATTGTTAGCATTAATTTAGATAACGGCGAAGATATTCAAATCTTAACTCAGGGCAATGATTTTTATGCTTCCCCTCGTTTAAGTCCAGACGGTTCTCTACTTTCCTGGATTTGTTGGAACCATCCAAATATGCCGTGGGATGGCACAGAATTGTGGGTAGCAGAAATTAATGCTGACGGTTCTTTAGGTGAAAAATACTTGGTTGCTGGCGGGGTTGATGAGTCGATTTTTCAACCGGAATGGTCGCCCGATGGAGTTTTGTATTTTGTTTCTGACAAGTCGAACTGGTGGAATTTCTACCGCTGGCAATCTAGAACCCCCCTCAATCCCCCCTTGGTAAGGCGGGAAGCAGAGATAGAAACCAGCTTGTGCGAAATGGCGGCTGAATTCGGACTTCCCCAGTGGGTTTTTGGAATGTCTACTTATGCCGTTGTCTCGGAAAGCAAAATTATTTGCACCTACACTCAGCAAGGCCTGTGGTATTTAGCGAGTCTTGATTTAACGACTAAGCAGTTGACAACAATTGAAACGCCTTACACTGATATTTCGTCGATCAAAGGGCGGGGAGAAACAGTTGTTTTTTTGGCAGGTTCGCCGACTGAATCTAGTGCTATTGTACAACTGAATTTAGCAACAAGTCAACTAGAAATCTTGCGGAAATCGAGCAATTTAAGCATCAATTCTGGTTATCTTTCTGTACCGGAACCGATTGAATTCCCCACGGAAAACAATTTGACTGCTTTCGGTTTCTTCTATCCCCCGAAAAATCAAGATTTCGCAGCGCCTGCGGGTGAAAAACCGCCGTTAGTTGTGAAAAGTCACGGCGGCCCAACTGCTGCTACTTCTAGCAGCATGAATTTGAAAATTCAATATTGGACGAGTCGCGGTTTTGCCGTGCTCGATGTTAATTACGGCGGCAGCACTGGTTACGGTCGAGAATACAGAAAAAGACTGCAAGATAGTTGGGGAATTGTCGATGTTGACGACTGCGCTAACGGTGCTAAATATTTAGCTCAAAAAGGTTTAGTTGATGGCGAAAGAATGGCGATCGCCGGAGGCAGCGCAGGGGGGTACACTACGCTGTGCGCTCTTACTTTCCGCGATGTATTTAAGGCCGGTGCGAGCTATTATGGAGTTAGCGATTTGGAAGCTTTGGCAACGGATACTCACAAGTTTGAAGCCCGCTATCTGGATGGATTAATCGGGCCTTATCCTGAAAGAAAAGATTTGTATGTAGCTCGTTCGCCGATTCATTCCGCCGAACGTTTATCTTGTCCCGTTATCTTCTTTCAAGGATTAGAAGATAAAGTGGTTCCGCCCAATCAAGCGGAAATGATGGTAGAGATATTGAAAGCTAAAGGTTTGCCGGTTGCTTATGTTGCTTATGAAGGGGAACACCACGGTTTTCGCCGCGCTGAAAATATCAAAAGAACTCTTGACGGCGAATTCTATTTCTATTCGCGGGTGTTTAAGTTTGAGTTAGCTGAACCTGTGGAGGAAGTGCCGATTTTCAATCTTTAGAAAACATTAAGTTTGCAGTTGCTCGCTCTTCCCTAAAACGCACCTGCAAGCTATATCATAATTCGCCAACTTTAAAGGTGATTTACTTCACAAATTTTGCTGTTTATTGTCACACCTTTAAAGGCTATACAGCTATAAATTTTTATAGTGCGATCGCCTTTTGTTGTTGCAAAAACGCCCGATCGCGCGATCGTCGAGTAGAGAGTCAATTACTATGCAAACTCCTGTCCACCTGATTCCATCTGCTTTGGGCGAGCTGTTTGCCGAAGTGAATCAAAATGGCTACATTACTCTAGCGGATAGGTACGGTTTGATGGCTGCTATTTTTGACGAAAATCTGACTGAGGAAGACAAACGCTCGATCGATCGCCTGCTGCGCTCTGTGTGCCGAGGAAAGATAAAATTAGTTAACGAATTATCTACGATCAGATAAGTGCCGAGAATTTTATTTGACTGTAATTTTAAAAAGATCAACAATCAAAAAAAGCCCCAATTGTCTCGTAATTGGGACTTCCATCAAGGAAACTATTTTTAATTTTTCATCGAGATAGGACTAAGGTAAAAAAAGGTTTGGCGCGCGAATTATAGCGCAATACGCTTGGGTTAAAACTATTTATTCCTCGGAGATCCCCCTACATCCCCCTTAAGAAGGGGGACGCAAGAGTAATTTCTTGTCCCCCCCTTGTAGGGGCGGTGCCCCCGTGCCCGCCCTTGGCTAGGGGGGATCGAGCTTAACTGAACCGTATTGAATTATAGCGGTAGGGTGTGCAGTGCACACCTTACATATAGAAGTTTTGCGTAACTGCTGAACAAGTTTAATGTGCAGGTATAGTTGTCGCCAACTGCAACTTGCTCAAACTTTCTTCAGGCCCAAAATCCATCTGATAGCTGAGTGCCGAAGGAATCCCGAGCACGCAGCACGGAAAATTATTGCCTAGTTCCCTAACCAGCCGATGGTTGCCAGAATCACAGCCCAAGAACAGTAAATTTGCTGATTCTAATTCAACCACATTTCTCAGTTCTGTAGCAACCCGCCCGATGCGTAAATGAGCTTTGAATAAACCGCGCCATTCCTCAGCCAAACAGCGCGCTTGCCACAGCAACTTATCTGCTACCTCGTACTCATTATTTTGACCAAAAACTGCTCTCAAATCAGGCGGATCTATCCAACTTTTTCCCTGGGATATTGATGGGATTTCGGTTTGAGGTAAAGCGATCGCAGGCGCTGCACAGTTAAGGGCAAATGCTTCCTCTAACTCCGACACTTTCGGCTTGGCAGCCAAGGCATTTCCCACAGCAACTTTGCAAGTATCTTCTCCGTAACTTTTGGGCGCTTCGTCGATCACGTAGACAACTTGAACCGTGACTTCTTTAGTTGTTACTAAACGAGTTTGATGCGCCATCCAAAGGGTAATGTCCAGAGCTGTTTGGCTTTTGGGAGAACTGTTGTAACCGACAATAAAATTGATACTTTTTGCCTGTTTTGTAACTTTTGATTTCTTAGAACCTTGCGCTTGTGGCTCCGGCAGCAACACCATTTCTTCTGCTAAGTTTTGATATCCCAATGCACTTTCAAAACGCGCTAACATTGTTTTGAGATTCACAGGCTTGACCTCTCTTAAGTGAATTGTTTGGTCTGTCCGTCGGGCGTTATTCGTCTTGGGTAAAATAGCGATCGAGAAAATTCAAAGCATAGTTGCGGAGTTCGTAATACTCCTGGGATTCCCGCAACTCTTGGCGATCGCGCGGGCGCGCAAACGGCACTGACAAAATTTCACCTATCGTCGCAGCCGGGCCGTTTGTCATCAGTACAATGCGATCGGACATATAGATAGCTTCATCCACATCGTGAGTAATCATCATTGCAGCTTGTCTGTGATTTTCCCAGATGTCCAGCACCTGTTTCTGCAACTTGCCGCGAGTCAGAGCATCCAGCGCTCCAAACGGTTCGTCCATTAATAACATTTTAGGTCGAATCGCCAAAGCTCGCGCAATCCCAACCCGCTGTTTCATGCCCCCTGAAATTTCGTCTGGATATTTATCGGCTGCTGCCGTTAAGTTTACCATTGCTAGATGTTCGTTGACAAGACTAATCTTCTCCGGGCGGCTAAGACTTTGCAAAACTTCATCAACTGCCAGCCGAATATTTTCCCGCACCGTCAGCCAAGGCAGCAATCCGTAGTGCTGAAATACCATCATGCGATCGGCTCCAGGTTTGCGAATTTCTTTTCCTTCCAGTGTCACCATTCCCCTGCTCTGTTTTTCCAAACCAGCCACTATTTTTAGCAGCGTTGATTTGCCACACCCAGAGTGACCGATTACCGAAATAAATTCGTTTTCTCCAATACTTAAATTGATATTGTCCAAAACGCTAAATTCGCTACCGTCACCATTTTTATACGACTTGAACAAGTTGTCAATTTCTAGAAATAGACGATCGCTCTTGACCGAACTTTGGGTACTGGTAGAAGTAGAAGTGTATTGACTCACGGTATTCTCCTCAAAAATAGTAAAGTGTTAATTGACTTTTCTGGCTATTGCCTAAATCCTCAAATTGGGCAGTCGGTTTCAACCGACTTTAGCTATTAGCCAGGGAATAAATTCCCTGGCGGGACATTAGGAAAAGCGCAACATCTCAAACATTAAGACTGAAAAAAAGACTGAGGGCGGTTTGCTCGAATTTCAAAACTATTCAAATAACCCACCGGATCGCTTGGATCAAAGGCCTTTTTATCAATGAAAAGTTCTGCAGGTTCCACTTGGTAATCCTCCTTCGGACAATCGATCCCCATTTCGGCAACAATCTTGCGGTAAATGTCGGTTCTCCAAGCTTTTTTAGCTAATTCCTCAGCATTTTTTGGCACTTCCTTAATCTGTCCCCAGCGAGCGGCTTGAGTCATCAACCAAATACTCTGAGACTGCCACATAAATGTTGAATGATTTCCCGCTATTTGAGGCAAATTCTTAGGAATGTCATAGAAAATAGTTGCATCTTCCGATTGTAGGGTGCGGTCTTTTTCGTCAAACCCTCCATAGTTGTAGTCGCCAACAATTGCCGGCCGCGTAAATTTGTCGATCGCCCCTTTTTTCGGTTTCGCCCCCGTAAACGATCGCTCAGTTAGCAGCGCCGATATTTCACTGCGATTTTCCGGCTTGCTGCAATACTGACAAGCTTCCACCATTGCCTTAACCAGCGAGTAATAAGTCTTCGGATTTTCCTCAATGAATGATTCCATTACTCCCAAAAGGCGATCGGGATGTCCCTGCCAAACTTCCTTGCCTTGCACGAAGGTAAAACCCACTCCCAAATTGCCTTGAATTGCCCGCGTATTCCAAGGTTCGGCCACCATATAAGCCTGCATTGCGCCAATCCTGATGTTCGTTACCATCTGCGGCGGCGGCACAATAATTACCCGAAATTCTTTCAACGGATCGACACCCGCAGCCGCCGATATGTAGCGGACAAAGTATTCGTAAATCGCAGAACTCAGAACCACTGCCCAAACCCTTTTTTCCGACGGCTGACTGTCAAAAAAAGCTCGAAATTGTTTGCCAAATTCTTCCAAATTGCCGTTGTATTCGTTCCACGGGCGCAAACCGAAATCCCACATAGCTTTGTTCATCGTCATGGCGTTGCCGTGGCGGTGAATTGTCATTGCCGCGCACAGGGGTGCGTGCCGCGCTCCTTCAGCGCCAACTCGCGCGTTTGTGACGGCGCCGGATACGACTGGGGAGGCGTCGAGGCGGCCGAAGATGAGGCCGTCGCGGGAGGTTGCCCAGCTTGCTTCGCGGTTGAGTGTGACGTTTAAACCGTATTTGCGGAAAAAGCCTTTTTTCCAGGCGATCGCAAATGGTGCACAATCGTTAACCGGCACGTATCCTACGGTTAAATCGGGTTTTTCTAAGGTTCGGTAATCGACAACCGGCTTTACGGCTAAGGCTTCTTCTGTGAGTCCTTTTGCCGATCGATCCGCGCTAATTGCACAACCAGATAAAGCCATTCCCGCCGCCGCCATTCCCATCCCTTGCAAAAACTCGCGGCGCTTCCATTCATTGGAAAACTTGTCACTCATACAATTTTAGATTTTAGATTTTAGATTTTAGATTTGAAGTTGTAGTTGTAGGGTGCGTCGCCACCAACCATCACAAACAAAAATCGACCATCCATGAGCGACGCACCTTACAGTTGACACTTGATAGTTAACTGTTCGCTGCTGACTAATGACTAATGACTAATGACTAATGACTGCTGACTGCTCGATGCGTTACTAATTCCTGAATTTTGTCAACAGCAGCATCGAGCAACAATCCAGTTATGCCAATTACAAACACCGCTAAAAATACCGAACTCAGGTTCAAACGGCTCCACTCATCCCAGACAAAAAAGCCAATTCCCACACCGCCTGTCAGCATTTCCACCGCAACAATCACCAGCCAAGCAATCCCCAAACTAATCCGCAAACCTGTAAAAATGTATGGCAAACTCGCCGGCCAAATTATTTTGGTAATCCGCCTCCAGCGCGGCATTTCCAACACTTGCGCCACATCCAGATAATCCTTGGAAACGCTAGAAACTCCCAAAGCTGTGTTGATAATTGTCGGCCACAAAGACGTGATGAATATGACAAAAATTGCCGACGGCTCTGCTAAATTAAAAATCGATAAAGCTATGGGCAGCCAAGCTAGCGGGGACACCGGTTTGAAGATTTGAATCAGCGGATTGAGCGCCATCATTGCCGGTTTCGACATCCCGATGAGAAATCCCACGGGAATCGCCACTGCTGCACCCAGGAAAAATCCCACCAACACCCGTCGCAAACTCGCTAGCAGCAGCCAGCCAATGCCTAAATCTCCAGGCCCGCGCTGATAAAATGGATGGAATATGTAATCTAAATTAGCGATTAACGCCTGATAGGGAGTGGGAATCAAATCGCTGTTGAAGCTGGCAACAATCCACCACAAGCCAATAATTCCCAAAAAACCCGCAGCAGGTAACAAAACTGCATCTCGGATGACAACGGGTTTTACACGCTTCCACGTTGCAACTCCTGCAAGTGCGATCGCAGATAAATTAAGCTGTATGAACATTTCTATCTCCTTCAGAGTCAGGGCAGGTACAAGAATCTTGAACAATACCAACCTGAGACACTGACGAAGCCAAACAATCTTTTTCAGAACATTTGGCTTTTCAGTCTCTTCTCAATGCCTGCGAAGTTAGCTGACGGGCTAGGACTGAGAGATGTCCTTCTCCTTAGATTTCAAAATCAAAAATTACACTCTAATTTGGCACTTTTTAACTTTGCTTTTTAATTCTGTAGAGATTCGCCCCGAAAATTGGTTCCTCCGCTCCAGCCACACGCTTGGTTTGATTCCGCAGCGCTGGATTAGGCTTGACGTTTTAAGCCAATTTAACTTAAGCTAGCACGAGCGTATTATATTGTCAATAGGTCTTGGGGAGTAGCTATTTGAGTGCGACAGAGGCCAAAAGTTGAGAGAAAATTCAAAAAGCTAATGATTAAAGTAATCTAGAAATATAAAATTACGATCGCTTACTTGATTTATATAAAAGCCATGATAGATTTTAGCCAAGCGCTACAAGATAAAATTGATATAATTACCGAAAACTGGATCGAAGCTGTTCGGAGCGACGAGGAAATCGGCACCGCCAAGCAACTCCCCTACGATTCCGTGCGCGACAGCCTTCCCATCGTACTGCATGCGCTGGTAACTATGCTGTCCGAATCAGAAGACAGCGACCTTCGGACAGTCATACAAGAAAGTTTAGACCACGGGACTGTCAGGGCCGGGCAAGGCTACGATGCCCAAGAAATTGCGCGGGAATACCGCTTGCTGCGGAGGGTAATTTTCGATGCTTTAGAGCCAGAATTGCTAAAAGGCTCAGCCGCTGAAGTGAACCGAGCTTATCGCTTAATTGACACTGCCCTCGACGAAGCAATTGCTGACTGTTTCAAAACCTATACCCAGGCAAGATTCCAAGAACTACAGGAGTTGCAAAACCAATTGCAACTTACAAATCAAGAGCTGAGTCGCTTACTTCGCGCCAGTCAAGAGAATATATCTCACTTAGCTCACGAATTGAAAACCCCCCTCACCTCTATTATTGGCTACTCACAATTGTTTTTGCGCCAAATAAACAATCCTAGAGTTAAAGATTCGGCTCCCAATTTGGCACATATTGATAAAGTCCTCAACAACGGCAGACTATTACTTAGATTAATTAACGATACTCTCGAAATCTCGCGGTACGACACGGGACGCATAAATTTGCAGCTAAGTGCTACAAATGTGCGATCGGCGCTCGGCACTGTTGTCGAAATAATCGAGCCTTTGGCGAAAGCCAAAAATTTAGAGATCGCCCTTGAGTGCGATCCAGTTCTCGATCAAGTTATGACAGATTACTTGCGCTTGCAGCAAATTATCACCAACTTGGTGAGCAACGCCATTCGCTACACTCAAGCTGGTAATATTACCATAAAAACCGAATTATTGCCAGACCAACATTGGAGTATCTGCATCACCGATACAGGCATTGGCATTGCTTCAGAAGACTGCGATCGGATTTTTCAGCCATTTGTTCGGGCCAACAACTCCCTGGGTTCTGTGATGCCTGACAGTACCGGCTTAGGGCTAGCAATTGTCGCTCGATTAGTCAACCTCTTGCAAGGTAAAATCGAATTAGTTTCTGAAGTAGGAGTTGGCACCTCCTTCACTGTAATTTTCCCCTTAGAATTGGATGGAGTTTAGATTACTGTTAACTGTTGACTGTTGACTGTTGACTGTTAACTGTTGACTGTTAACTGTTGACTGACAACTGACAACTGACAACTGACAACTGACAACTGACAACTGACAACTGACAACTGACTAATAACTAATAACTAATGACTAATAACTAATGACTAATGACTAATGACTTCTTTAAATCAGAAACCGAATAGTTACATAAACAGCCGCAGCCACCAATTGCACCGCCATCACAGGAAGCCCGTAACGCAGAAAAGTTTGAAAAGAAATCCGGCGTCCGTGCTGTTCAGAAATTCCCGCCGCCACTATATTAGAAGAAGCTCCTACCAAAGTGCCATTTCCGCCTAAAGTTGCTCCATACATCATCGCATAAAACAGCGGCAGCACAGCAGGTGGAAACTGCCCTGCAAAATCCGGCGCCAGCACTTCTGCCGGTGCAAGCCCGACATTGACAACATACTGTTTTAGCAGCGGCACCATCGCCACTACCAGCGGAATATTTGGCACCACACTGGACATCAAACCCACAAAAAATAACAAAACTAAAGATCCCAGAAAAATATTCTTACCTAAAATCACTGCTAATATTCCAGATATACTGGCGATGACTCCGGTTTTTTCCAAACCGCCAATCAGCACAAAGATAGACATAAAAAATAGCAGCGTGCTCCAATCTAAATCACGCAAAATATTATTAACAGAATCAATTTGGGAATGGTGAGCTAAAAGCATTGCCAAAGCAGCCCCCAACAAAGCAACGGCTGCCGGTGAAATAGGCACGGGCAGAGACTCTCCTATTACAAAAAAAGTCAGCACGAAAGCTATAATTAAGCCGCCTACTACTAAAACTCGCGGGTGATTGATTTTCGGGTGGGGCAAATGTTCCAAATCGTCTAAGTTCTTGTGCCAAATTTCGCGGAACAGCCAAGGCAACATAACTACTATCACTCCTACTGCGATCGCCCCGCCCAAACTTAACTTTAGCAGGTAATCTGCAAAGCTCATGTTAATAGCATCGCCGACAATGAATGTCGCCGGATCGCCCACGATTGTCAGCAGTCCCGAACTGTTAGCCACAAATACCATTAAAATCAGTAACGGCACAAAATCTACACCTACTTCTTCTGCCATTGGCGGAATTAATGGTGCTAGCAGCATGACTGTCGTGGCATTGGGCAAAACTGCACAAATTGGCGTAGTAATCGCGACAACACCCAGCAAGAGATTTTTGCCTTTGCCTTTAGCCAAAAGCACAATTTGAGTTGCCAAGTATTCAAATACTTTGGTAGGCTCAAAGGCTCTCACCATTACCATGACTCCGAAGAATAAGCCCAGCGTGGCGTGACTCCGACCGATATATTCGATCGCGTTGTTTAACGTCATCACGTGGGTAAACACCAGAATCACTGCTCCCAGAAATGCCGCAACTGTTAGGTGTATCCATTCTGTAATTATTAAGAAAATTACACATATAAATGTTGTTGCAGCAATCACAGCTTGTACGTTTTCCATTTATTCCCCTGAACAATTTAATACTTAAAATTAAAAACTATTAGTGTGAGGCAATGTACTACTTTATGGCTCTTCTGTCAATAGGTTGAAGGGCTGATTATCGTAGCAACACGCTGGGATCGACCCCTAGAGAGAGATCCGGCACAGGGAAAAAATCACCTCAAAACTACTTCTTTTGGCAGGGTCGCGATCGCCAGAAGTTTGGTATGGCGATCGGGCGATCCCTCAACTACAATGAAGCATAGGCAATCTCTGCCAAACTCAACCCCCACGCAGACATCATGGACTACAGCCAAGTGCTCGCCGACAAAACCGATACTATCGTCAAAAACTGGATTGAAGCAGTTCGTCAGGATCGGAAAATTGAAACCGCTGACGCCTTACCGCACTCAGCAATCGAAAATCACATACCTCACCTGCTGGCGGCGATGGTCACAGTGCTTTCCCAATATCAAAACAGCGAAATAAAACTAATAATTGAAGCCAGTTTAGATCACGGATTTCTCAGAGCAGAACAAGGCTACGACGCCGCAGAAGTAGCCCGCGAATACCATTTATTGCGTCAAGTAATATTCTCCCACTTAGAAGCCGAATTGCTAGCAGGAAGCGTCGCAGACGTATTCAGAGCTTTTCGGCTGATAGATGCCGTACTAGACGAAGCAATTGCCCAGTGTTTCAATAGCTACGTCGATCAGAGGATGCGGGAACTTCACCAAATCCAAACTCAGTTAACACTCACCAATCAAGAGCTCAATCGCCTCGTCAGCGTCAATCAAGAAAACGTCTACCATTTAGCTCACGAACTCAAAACTCCTCTCAACTCAATTATTGGTTATTCCGAACTGTTTTTGCGCCAAGAAAAATGGCAATCTGAAATCAAAGATACCCTCCCCGGCATCGAACACATCGAGCGAGTATTACGCAACGGCAGACAGTTGCTTCGCATGATTAATGACACACTAGAACTTTCTCGTGCCAATGCCGGAAAAATTAAACTTAACCTGCAGCGAACTAATGTACAATCTGTAATTAACACCGTACTAGAGATAATGCAGCCAATTGCTGATGCTAAAGGATTAAAGCTCGCTGTTACCAGCGACTGCGGCCCAACACAAGTAATCTCCGACTCTGGGCGGCTGCAACAAATTCTGATCAACCTGGTGAGCAATGCCATTCGCTATACAGAATCTGGTAGCATTGAATTAAGTTGCCGCCCTGCTGGAGAAGGAAATTGGGCGATCGCAATTACAGATACCGGCATTGGCATCGCCCCCGAAGATACAAAGCGCATCTTTGACCCCTTCTTTCAAGCAGGAGAAGCAGGCAAACAGCTCTTTCCCACCGAAAGCACTGGCCTGGGATTAGCAATAGTATCGCGGCTCGTCTCGCTGCTGCAAGGCAAAATCGAGTTAGTATCAGAAATAGGAGTTGGCTCAACTTTTACCGTGATTCTGCCCCAAGAAGTTAAAGTCCTCCAAGAAGTAAGCTAAACATTAAGTTCAAATTTTTACATCCGAAAATCCTATGCCTGCAGCCAACCTTAGCCCTTCCACCACAGCCTTTCCCCTCACCGCCGTAGTCGGGCAAGAAGCAATCAAATTAGCCCTGCTGTTAGCAGCAGTCGATCCCGGATTGGGAGGAGTTGCGATCGCAGGCCGCCGCGGTACAGCAAAATCAGTAATGGCCCGCGCCTTGCACTCCTTACTGCCACCCATTGAAATTGTTAAAGATTCTTTTTGCAACGCCGAACCTAATGAAATTATTGCCGAACAGGCATCAGGCTTGTTACCAGAAAATGGCGGGCAAGATGCCCACACCACCGATACTAATTCCTTAAATACTGAAATAATTCCCACACCATTTATTCAAATTCCTTTGGGTGTCACCGAAGACCGACTCTTAGGTTCCGTCGATGTCGAACAATCAGTAAAATTCGGCCAAACCGTATTTCAACCCGGACTCTTGGCCCAAGCAAATCGAGGCGTACTTTATGTTGACGAAATTAACCTCCTCGACGACAACATTTCCAACCAATTGCTAACAGTATTAACCGAAGGACGCAACCAAATAGAGCGCGAAGGAATTAGCTTTCAACACCCCTGCAAACCTCTATTTATCGCCACCTACAACCCCGAAGAAGGGCCGCTGAGAGAACATTTGCTCGATCGCATCGCGATCGTACTTTCAGCCGACGCAGCACTCGAACTAGAAGAAAGAGTCTATGCAGTAGAACAAGCTTTATCCTACTCCCGATCCCCCCAAGAATTTCTCAATCAATACAGCGAAGACACCGACAACCTCAAAACCCAAATCATCCTAGCCAGAGAATGGCTCAAAGATGTCAGTATTAAACGCGAACAAATTGCCTACCTAGTAGAAGAAGCCATCCGGGGTGGCGTTCAAGGACACCGCGCCGAAATATTCGCAGTCCGCGTCGCCAAAGCCGCCGCCGCCATCGAAGGACGCACAGAAGTTAACGCCGAAGACCTGCGCCGCGCCGTAGAATTAGTCATCGTACCCCGCGCCACCATCATCCAAACTCCCCCAGACGAAAACTCTCCTCCTCCTCCCCCTCCACCGCCTCCCCAAAAGCAGTCAGAACAAGAACAAGACGAACCAGAAAACGAGCAAGAAGACGAAGAAGACCAAGAGGATGAAGACAACCCGGAACCTGAAGAAGAACCAGAAAAAGATACCATTCCCGAAGAATTTCTCTTCGACCCCGAAGGCGTAATTCTCGACCCCAGCGTGCTTTTATTCGCCCAACAATCCGCCAACAAACAAGGCAAATCGGGCAGCCGCAGCACCATTTTCTCCGAAGATAGAGGCCGTTACGTCAAGCCAGTCTTACCCAAAGGCCCCGTCCGCCGCATCGCCGTTGACGCTACCCTCCGAGCCGCCGCACCTTACCAAAAAGCCCGTCGCGACAGGAATTCTAACCCCCCCCAACCCCCCCTTAGTAAGGGGGGGCAACAGGCGAGTCAACCCCCCCTTGGTAACGGGGGGCAACAGGCGAGTCAACCCCCCCTTGGTAACGGGGGGCAACAGGCGAGTCAACCCCCCCTTAGTAACGGGGGGCAACAGGCGAGTCAACCCCCCCTTAGTAACGGGGGGCAAGGGGGGGTTGAACGCCGTGTATTTGTGGAACAGGGAGACATTCGGGCGAAGCGCTTGGCCAGAAAAGCTGGAGCTTTAGTCGTATTTGTCGTCGATGCTTCGGGTTCGATGGCCCTCAACCGAATGCAGTCGGCCAAAGGTGCAGTCATGCAGCTACTCACAGAAGCTTATCAAAGCCGCGACCAAGTTGCTCTCATTCCCTTTCGCGGAGAACAAGCAGAAGTGCTGCTACCGCCCACTCGCTCCATAGCCTTAGCCCGCAAGCGTTTGGAACGTTTGCCCTGCGGTGGCGGTTCTCCCCTGGCCCACGGTTTGACTCAAGCAGTGCGGGTGGGAGTCAACGCGCGGCAGTCTGGAGATATCGGTCAAGTTGCGATTGTCGCCATTACTGACGGACGCGGTAATATTCCTTTGGCTCGTTCTTTGGGCGAACCGATTGTAGAAGGAGAAAAGCCTGATATTAAAAAGGAATTGTTAGAAATTGCTGCCAAAATTCGTGGGTTGGGAATGCAGTTGCTGGTGATTGATACCGAGAGCAAGTTTATTTCGACTGGCTTTGCGAAGGAATTGGCCAAGACTTCTGGAGGGAAATACTATCACTTGCCGAAAGCTACCGAACAGTCGATCGCAGCTATGACTAAAAATGCTCTGCGCGACGCGATCGGCTAAAATCCTGATACCCGGATTTATCTGCGTTTATCCGCGTTTATCTGCGGTTAAAAATCCAAAAATTAGACTTTTTGCCCAAAGTCTAATTTTTAACTCTCACTCTCCGGCGAGTCAGCGCCAGCGAACCCGCAACTAAACCCAACCCTACCACCGTCGAAGGCTCAGGAATTCTGGCGGGGAGAGACTCCCGGCTTGGCGTTGCCTGGTTCTGGCTGGAAGAATTTGTACCTTGGGGGAGTTGACCGCTATTCTGGGCCAGCAGCAAATATTCTGAACCCTGCCCTGAAGTAGCGGTATAAACGGCTCGGAAATTAGCTGCAACGGCAGCTTGACCGCCGGAGATAACGGCGGCGGCAGCCAATAAAATCCCGGCTGTAGGTGGCAATAATTTGCGCTCAAAAAATGTGGTCATTGGACATTACCTATTTAGCAGTTTGTCGATAGAACTCGATCTATTCATTAATTTTCCGGGTATCCTCTGTCTAAGCTACCTTAGCCATTAACGGAACCGATTTTAGATTTTAGATTTTAGATTTTAGATTTTAGATTTTAGATTATTGAAGTTTCTGGCCCCTAGTTTCAACTAAGTCGCAAATCAAAAACCTAAAATCAACTGTGGCCCCTGTCTCTAGCATATACTCCTTAATCTCCAATCGTAAATCCCCAATCCAAAATTGATTGACTTCAGCTATCTGCGATCTGATAGACTTTAAGCTGGCCCCTGGCCGCAGATAGCGCCGGCCCTTTAACCTCAATTATAGCTTTGCCGCGACGCGCAACGCTGCGAGACAGCGACACGACACATACCTGTACGCAGTCGATTATAAACAATCGATCCCTGCTTGGGAGTGATTTCACCCCCCTTCTTTATCAAATCTTTAAACTCTTTCAGGTTTTGCAAACAAAGTGTAAAGCTGTCAAAATAGAGATAGCAATTCTCAGCCAACATTAGGTAAATCCTCGTGAGTAACACTAGCAATTTCCGCGAAGCCGTGCGCGAGGCCAAAAACCACGCGCTAGTAGGCCCCAACGTCATCTCCAACGCTCTCCCCTTCGTGGGCGGCGGACTTGTCTTAACTGCTGTCGGCACCTACGGCGGCCTCGGAGTGATTCGTAACTATCCCGGGATCTTTTTCCCCACATTCATCGCTGCGATCGTCGTAGAATTAATTCTATTCTTCGTCGCCCGCGCCGCCGCCGAACAAGGCAACAAAAATACCGCTTTGCCCCTGCTGGCAACCTACAGCCTGCTTTCCGGCTACACCCTCAGCGGATTGGTATTTACAGCCCTCAGAACCCAAGGTGTCGGCATCTCCGGCATCGCTTTTGCCGCACTCGGATGCGGCATTACCTTCATCGCCGCCCGCCAAATTGGCTCCAACCTTTCTGAAGAAGACGGCATGGCCCTCACCAAAACTATCAGTTTAGGTGTCATTGCTTTGTTAGTCGTAGTTGGCGGTCAGTTTCTGCTCTCTCTATTTGGCGTCTACACCCCAACCTGGTTGGAAATTGGGATTTCTGGCGTCGGCGTGTTTATATTTGCCGGCGCTGCGATCGTCGATTTTTACATATTACCCCGCACCTACCGCGACGACCAGTATTTGCCCGCCGCTCTGTCGATGTACTTGACCTACATCAACTTGTTCATTTTCATTCTGCGCCTGCTGATTGCTCTCAACGGCCGGGATTAATTGAAACTTTAGCTTAAAAAAACCGCGGCTCGATCGACATCGGGCCGCGGTTTTTGATTAAGATTTACCACCAAGATAGTCGTCATCGCGTCCTCTGTCCCTTATTTAAAAAACTTATATCATGTCCGCAGGCGACAGACATGAAGTATAATGTTACTTTTTAATCACTCTATCAAAGGTCTTGTTATCTAATTCTGTCGAGCGCGATTTCAATATTAATCACAAATTAATTGGGGAAAACTCATGTACTTAAAATATGAAGATATCAGGAGAGTCAGCGTAGAAATTACCTCCAGGTGCAATGCAGCTTGCCCGCAGTGTCCCCGCACCGACAACCCGATTTTGCCGGGGGCAGAATTAAAGATGGAGGATATTGAGAGAATTTTCCCACAAGAGTTTTGCTCTCAGTTGGATTTGGTTTATATGTGCGGCAACTACGGCGATGCTATGACTAGCAATACCACAATTCCGGCGATCGAGTATTTGCACCGCATGGGAGTTCCTCAAATCGGGCTTTATACTAATGGTAGCGGACGCAATCCCGACTGGTGGCAAGCCCTGGCAAAGGCGATGACAGGAGAAAACGACAGCGTAACTTTTAGTATCGACGGGTTGGCCGATACTAACAGCATCTACCGCCAAAATACCAACTGGGACAGGATAATGCAGTCGGTTAATGCCTTTATCCAAGCAGGCGGAAAAGCTGTATGGCACTACTTGATATTTGAACACAACCAGCACCAAGTAGAAGCAGCGCGGGATTTAGCCCAACAATTAGGATTTGTCGAGTTTGTACCGAAAGCAACCTCTCGTTTTGTGGCGAAAGAGATCTATGAGAAAGAGTCCGCAAATCAACAGCCTCAGAAGGCAGAAAACTCTCCGGTAGAGGCTAAGAGCGATCGCCCAAACCAACCAGCAACCGCTAATGTGTCAGCCCCTCAAAATCAAACACAGACCGCTGTTGGCTTGCACAAACAAGCTGAGGACTGTTTGAAACAAGGAAAGCTCTCAGAGGCGATCGCAGCCTGCCAACAAGCCCTAAAAATTCAACCTAATTTTGCAGCAGCCTGGAAAACTTTGGGCAATGCTGTTCAAGGTTTGGGGAAGATGCAAGCAGCAGCAGACTGTTACGCCAAGGCACTTAAAATTCAGCCTGATTTTCCAGAAGTTTATGCTAATGTCGGCAGTCTTTATGCTCAACAGCAACAGTGGCAGCCAGCTAGTGCTTATTACCAAAAGGCGATCGAGCTTAAACCAAATTTTGCAGGAGCTTATCGCAATTTAGCTAAAGTCTTGACGCAGTTGGGGCAACCAGAAAAAGCCAATTATGCTTGGTATCAAGCTATAGCTATCGAAACATCTCAAGCACCAGAACCAACTCCTTCTGTCCCATCAAAGCCAGCCAGCGAAGAACTTCAACCCCCATCGTTGGAACAATATAAAAATCCCCAGGGAGACCAATTTATCCAAGCGGTAGAAAAATTTGGTAGCCTAAACAATTACTACCGAAATGTAGAAATTAGCTGTCAAACTCAAGCCAGCAAAGAGATTTTCATCAGTTTTGAAGCGGAACTCTGGCCTTGCTGTTGGGTAAGCCATACTAAATACGCTGTTTATAACCACACTTACAGACCGCAAATGCTGGCTTTAATTGAAAAGTACGGAAATGGTTTTAATTCTCTCAGAACTCAATCGGTGAAAGATGCGATCGCCAGAGATTGGTTTCGCGAAGACCTCACAAAAAGTTTTTCCTGTTCTAAAAGGTTGGACGTATGTGCTCACGAATGCGGTAAAACTTTCAATTCAACAGGTTCGCAGTATATCTAAGAAGGAAGGCACAACACGGATTTGGACACGGATACACGGATTAATTGCTGAAATGTCGAAATTTCTGCTAAACTGCAAAAATGCAGCCCACAACTAGGAGAACTAACCGTGGAAATTCTACACATAAAACACCATATCGAAACTTTGTCCGATCGCCTAATGGGTCTACAAGACTATCTTTAGCTCAGCATTAACTGCCGAGAGCCAAAAGTTACAACAGCTAGCAGCACAGCCGAAATCGGGCAACAGCATCAATACAGGCGAACGGCTACTCCAAGAACTAGACGCACTCCAATCCTACCAGGCAAAACTCAACCAGTGCCAAACAATTTTGGCAGATGCTACAGCAGCACTGGAGTTACTCGAATTTCAAGCAGACGAGGAATTAGAGCAAGAACTTCAAACTAATTTAGCTCAACTCAACTGCTCTCTCGAAGAGTATGAATTAGAGCAATCCTTGAGCGGGCCTTGCGACAAAAATGGAGCCTACCTGATAATTAGTGCACCAATAGATGACTTAGATGCTCTAGACTGGGCACAAATGTTGCTGAGAATGTATGCTCATTGGGGACAAAACCGAGGCTATAGAGTTATGTTGGTTGAAGATTCCCTATTGGAGTATGTAAAAATTAATTCTGCTATTTTGGAAATAGGAGGAGTTAATTCTCTAACTTTGGCAATAGACGGACGTTTCGCTTACGGCTATCTAAAGTCAGAAACCGGGGTGCATCTACTGAAACGTACATCGCCTTTTAATATTACCAGAAAGCAGGCGAGTTCAGCGACGGTGGAAGTTGTGCCAATGTATGTGGAACTGGAGATTCCACAGCAGGATTTAGAATTAATAATCTTGCCTCCTCCCTACGTGAGGTGTGTAGTCCGAACTTTGGTGAGGATTGTTCACATTCCTACTGGTATTTCTGCAATATCTGGGGAGGAGCGGAGTCGATTGCAAAATAGAGAAAGGGCTTTGGCGCTTCTCAAAAGCAAACTGTTTGCTATTATGCAAAGACAAGGAGTTCAACAGCTTGCAGACATTCAGGTTGCTCGCCTAAAAACAGTCCTTAACCAACCAATTCGGGAATATCAATTTGCCAGCGACAGCGCGAACCAGGGCAAAGTTTGGGATCTGCGTACAGGAATCCAAACAACAGCCGTCGCCGAGGTGCTCGACGGCAAACTTGACTCATTTATCAAAGCTGGTGTGCTACTGAAAAATTGATTTGCACATTTAGAGCAACATTTCAGCTAAACTCAAAAATACACCCCACAACGCCGGAGAACTGACAGTGGAAATTCTACACATCAAACACAACATCGAAACATTGTCCGATCGCCTAACGGGTCTACAAGACTGTCTTTAGCTCAGCATTAACCGCCGAGAGCCAAAAGTTACAACAGCTAGCAGCACAGCCGAAATCGGGCAACAGCATCAATACAGGCGAACGGCTACTCCAAGAACTAGACGCACTCCAATCCTACCAGGCAAAACTCAACCAGTGCCAAACAATTTTGGCAGATGCTACAGCAGCACTGGAGTTACTCGAATTTCAAGCTGACGAGGAATTAGAGCAAGAACTTCAAACTAATTTAGCTCAACTTAACTGCTCTCTCGAAGAGTATGAATTAGAGCAATCCTTGAGCGGGCATTGCGACAAAAATGGAGCCTACCTGATAATTAATACAGCAATAGATGACCTAGATGCTCAAGACTGGGCAGAAATGTTGCGGAGAATGTATTATCGTTGGGGAGAAAACCGAGGCTATAAAGTTGCGGATGTTGAAGGTTCCCTATTGGAGTATCTAGAAATTAATTCTGCAATTTTGGTAAGAGGAGGAGTTAATTCTGTAACTTTGGCAATAGAGGGACGTTACGCTTACGGCTATCTAAAGTCAGAAACCGGAGTGCATCTACTGAAACGTACATCGCCTTTTAATATTACCAGAAAGCAGGCGAGTTCAGCGACGGTGGAAGTTGTGCCCATGTATGTGGAACTGGAGATTCCACAGCAGGATTTAGAGTTAATAATCTTGCCTCGTAGCAACCTGAAGAGTAGTGACCCACTCGAAAGTTGGGTGAGGATTGTTCATGTTCCTACTGGTATTTCTGCAATATCTGGGGAGGAGCGGAGTCGATTGCAAAATAGAAAAAAGGCTTTGGCGGTTCTCACCAGCAAACTGTTTGCTATTATGCAAAGACAAGGAGTTCAACAGCTTGCAGATATTCAGGGCGAGATCCTAAAAACAGTCCTTAACCAACCAATTCGGGAATATCAATTTGCCAGCGACAGCGCGAACCAGGGCAAAGTTTGGGATCTGCGTACAGGAATCCAAACAACAGCCGTCGCCGAGGTGCTCGACGGCAAACTTGACTCATTTATCAAAGCTGGTGTGCTACTGAAAAATTGATTTGCACATTTAGAGCAAAATTTCAGCTAAACTCAAAAATACACCCCACAACGCCGGAGAACTAACAGTGGAAGTTCTAGACATCAAACACAATATCGAAACTTTGTCCGATCGACTGGGTGCAACCCAGGACTATCTTTGACATCCCCGCACTTACAGCGAAAATTCAAGATTTAGAGCAAATCTGCGCCCAACCAGCATTTTGGGACGACCAAGATCGAGCCCAAGAAACCCTGCAAGAACTTAATGACTTCAAATCTCACTTAGACCAATATCGCGGCTGGCAAACGAGCTTGGAAGATGCTAAAGCTATTTTAGAACTGCTGGAGTTAGAAGCCGATGAGTCCCTGTTCCAAGAAGCCTCATCGAGTCTTTCTCAGTTAACCCGCGAACTCGACCAGTGGGAACTGCAACAATTACTATCTGGGCCCTACGACGAAGGCGGCGCTGTTTTGACAATTAACGCCGGGGCCGGCGGCACGGATGCTCAAGATTGGGCCGAAATGCTGCTGCGGATGTACACCCGCTGGGGGGAAAGTCAAGGTTACAAAGTACATTTAATGGAAATTTCCGAGGGAGAGGAAGCAGGTGTTAAATCGGCTTCTTTGGAAATTGTCGGCCGCTACGCTTACGGTTATATGCGATCGGAAAAAGGCACTCACCGCTTGGTCAGAATTTCGCCTTTTAATGCTAATGACAAGCGTCAAACCAGTTTTGCTGGCGTTGAAGTGATGCCAATTCTCGATCGATCCGTCAAGTTGGACATTCCCGAAAAGGATTTGGAAATCACGACTTCCCGCGCTGGCGGCAAGGGCGGGCAAAATGTTAACAAGGTAGAAACCGCAGTCCGCATCGTTCACCTTCCTACCGGCTTGGCCGTCCGCTGCACAGAAGAACGCAGTCAGTTGCAAAATAAGGAAAAAGCTCTGGCATTACTCAAGGCTAGGCTGTTGGTGGTTGCTAAGGAACAGCGGGCTTCGGAAATTGCCGAGATTCGCGGCGACATGGTAGAGGCAGCTTGGGGCAACCAAATTCGCAATTATGTTTTTCACCCATACCAAATGGTCAAGGATTTGCGTACTGGAGTGGAAACAACCGCCATCGCAGATGTAATGAACGGCGAATTAGACCCGTTTATTCAAGCTTACCTGCGGCAGGAAAATCAGTTGGTCAGTAGTCAGTAGTCAATTGACAGTAGTCAGTAGTCAGTAGTCAGTAGTCAGTAGTCAGTTGACAGTAGTCAGTAGTCAGTAGTCAGTAGTCAATGAGGACTTCAGTCCGCAAAAAAGCAGGACTTGTATTCCTCACTAGGAAAATTTGGGTTTGTAGTGAGGACTTCAGTCCGCAAAAAAGAAGGACTGAAGTCCTCACTACGAACCAATTTTCTGGTATGATTTTTGGGTTTTGGTCGATCGCCCGACCTTCAACAGGTCGCGCGGCCAAAAAGCTTGATATGATAAAACTTGATCTACCGAACAAAAGGAGAAATAATGACCCAAGTTGTAATAGGCGAAAATGAAGGGATTGAGTCAGCCCTGCGACGGTTTAAGCGACAAGTTTCTAAAGCGGGCATTTTCCCCGACATGAGAAAGCACCGCCACTTTGAAACCCCGTTGGAAAAGCAGAAGCGCAAAGCTATTGCCAGAAGGACTAAGAGACGCTTCCACCGCAACAACAAACCCTAGAATTATTAGCACTAAATTGATTCGGCAGATATAATGCCTTGCGATTCTAGTACCGCAGCGACTCGGAGAATCACCGCTTCGCTGTAGGGAGCACCAATAATTTGTACCCCCAAGGGCAAAGCGCCGGGCCGCTGTACGGGCACGCAAAGAACGGGCAAGCCAATAAATGATAGGGGTTGGGTGAACAGTCCGAGATTGGGACGCACTAAGATTTCTTGTCCGGCTATTACCATTTTCTCGACGCCAATTTCAGGGGCAGCTATCGGGGTTGCGGGTGCGAGGATGATGTCTGTGTGTTGGAATATTTCGCGAATTCGATCGCGGTACCACTGTCTGAATCTCTGCGCTTGCAAGTACCAAGTCGCAGGGATCAGGGTGCCCGCTAAAAAGCGATCGCGCGTCGCCGGATCGAAGTCTTGAGGGCGCGATCGCAAATTGTCTAAATGCAAGTTTCCGCCCTCGCAGGCGGTAATGATAAATGCAGCAGCCCTGGCGCGATCGGATTCCGGTATGCTGACAGTCGCAAGCCCCCCTATTTTTGGGGGGTTTGTTGTTTTTTCTGTCCGTATACCACAATCTAAGACATTTGTCAAGGCTTTAGCAACTATTTCTACAGCATCCATTGCTTCCGGTTCGGCCCCTGTGGCGAAATACCCGTCAGCAACAGCAATTCGCAATCCTTCGATACCTTGATTTAACTGCGGCGAACAAAGTTCTGGCGGGCGTTGAGTGCAAACTGGGTCACGAGAATCAGGGCCTTGCAGGATATCGTACAGCAGCGCCATATCTCTGATCGATCGCCCAAACGGCCCCACACAATCCAAACTACTCGAAAATAAATAAGCGCCAGCCCTGGACAAACGGCCGTAAGTAGGCTTAAACCCAAAGACACCGCACAAAGCAGCCGGTACGCGGATGGAACCGTTAGTATCAGAACCGAGAGTGATGGGTACAAAACCGGCGGCGACTGCTGCTGCGGAACCGCCGCTGGAACCGCCAGCGATGCGCGTAGTATCGTGGGGATTGCGAGTGGGCCCGTAGTGGCTGTTTTCCGTGACGAAACCGTAGGCGTACTCATCCATGTTGAGCGTACCTACGAGTACAGCCCCAGCTTGTTTGAGTCGGGCGACCACCGCCGCGTCCTGGGTAGCCGGAGGATTGTCAGCGTTGATTTTTGACCCAGCTAGAGTAGTAATTCCGCCGATGTCGAACAGGTTTTTGACTGCGAAGGGAACGCCTGCTAAAGGGCCTGGGTTTTGGTTATTTGCGATCGAATTATCTATATTTTCGGCTGCTGCGAGTGCGCTTGATGCAGTGATGGCAGTAAAGCAATTAAAAGCTTTATCCTTAACAGCAATCCGTTCCAAAGCAGCACTTACCGCCTCTGTAGCCGTAACCTTACCACATTTAACAGCCGCTGCCGTAGCAACCGCATCCGCCTTATCTAAAAAACTTCTGCGTTCATCTGCGTTCATCTGCCCTCATCTGCGGTTAAAAATCTAAGGTTCAAACACCGGCGCGACTTCTACTTCTGGGGGTAAAGGGAATTCAGTAACGAGTCGGGCGATCGCAGCTATTCTCTCGAAGTTTACCACAACACCGGGGCGGTGTTCCGGGTCTAAGGGTAAGTTTATCAGTTCAGCGGTGCGATCGACATATTCTTCTATATTTGTCATTAGTCCATCCCAAACAACATCAGCGTTCATCCGCGTACATCTGCCCTCATCTGCGGTTGAAAATCTAAGGTTCAGATATAGGTGCGATCGATTATTGTATTGTAATCGCGATCGGGCAGTCAGTTATTATTGCTCAGTTTTTTGTATTCCTCGGATTGTCTGATATCATCTAAAGGAGATTTAGGCTCTAGTGGTTCATCAGGACAAAACTTTATAGATGTCTGCGTTTCCCAAGAATCTAAATTAAAATTAACTTCGATTTGAACCTTTCCTTTTTGCCAACCCTTGGAACCAATTTTGAGAATTTGACACTCTATTCCTTCTTGAGGAGAGTTCCAGTTTATATCCCCTCCCCTAATTTTCGTCTCTTCATTAATAGGCAGCTCTTTCATCAATTCAATTATCCGCTTCTGAAGTTTGTTAACTTCTACTGCATTAGCCTCCAATAATATATTTCTAAACTTGCTGGCTGCTAGCTCTTTAAACCGGCGCACCGTAAAAGTAGCTTTATTGAATAGCAAAACATCATCATCGCCGTCTAGTGTCTCATATTTTTTATGGGCTTCAATCTTTTCGTTCATTTTTTTACAAAATTCGGGTTCTTCCTCTTCAATACCATTTCCCGCTATCTTAGTCAAGCTCGTAAAAAAATAAATTAACTCTTGGACTTTTCCCACTCAAACACTGACAGTTTCCCGCAACTTCTCAACGGCAACATCCAGCGGAGGCAAATCAAAATCCTCAGCATCCATCAATTCCTTAACCTTCTCAAAAATCTCAACCTCCGCCTCTTCCTGGTCCGTCAGCTTATCATAAAAATAAGGGTCAGTAAACCACTGCTCAAAAGCAAACCTTAACACCCCATTCGGGTCAAGCATAAACTGCCAATACTTAGAAACTCGGTTATCAACTACTTCAAACAGCGGTGCCGGAGTCTGTATGGGATAATAGGTGTAATTATCATCACAAATATAGTACCAAACTATTCCCTGCCACGATCGGATTGCATAAACAACATATTCCTTACCTATAGTTAGTGGCAACTCAACTTTTCTAGTGTAACCGCGTGGCGGATCTATATATTTCTCCGGGAGAGATTCACCCCTATTAGCAATACAGCGAATTTTCATTATTTTCCCAATTTCTCGTTATTGCAGATTTATTGTTACTTTTTAGCAATAATTTATGTAATTTTATAGCCCTGCATCTGTATCTTTGTCGGGCTATCAGGTGTTATTAGTGAGGTTCTTGTACTCCTCAGATTGGCGGATGTCATCTAAAATAGATTCCGGCTGGGCAGGTTCATCAGGACAAAATTCTAATTTAATTACCTCGATTGTGCAGTAGCCAGTGCTTGTTGCCACACTTAGAGATGCTTCTATTCTTAGTTTGCCTTTTTGCCAGCCTTGAGAACCAATCTTTAGAAGCTGACAATCTATTCCTTGAGAAGGAAAAATCCATTTACTCTCAAAAACACTAACGTTTACTCCTCCCATAGAAAAATCAAAAAATAAATCAAAAAATATTGGATTACCCTTCCTCGATCCATCGTGTCTTTTGTTCAGCCTTTCCGCAAGTTTATTACTCATTAATTCTTTAAATCTATTAACTGTAAAAGTATCTTTGTGAATCAGTAAAATATCTGTTTCGCCGTCTAAATTTTTAAACTTAGCGTTCATATTTGTTTTGTTTTTGCACAACTTATGATAAATTATCATAATTACTTGTATTAGTCAATACCGATTTCAAAGCGAGTTATATTTGAATTTTACATATGGAATGAGTGGGTTTGTACGACCTCATGTTGAAAAATTGGTGCGACTTGAGAGTCAGAAAAAACTTGTTTTTGCCGGTTCAGTTTCCGCCAGCAACTTACCCCGCGAAATCACATACCGAACCGCAGCGCGCCTCCTAATTGCATCATAACAATCCTCAGCATCCAACACAATCAAATTTGCAGGTTTCCCCACCTCTATCCCATAATTATCATCTCCCAGATTGAGAGTTTTAGCACCGTTGACAGTCACCATATTAAAACAAGCTGCAATCTCAGCCATTCCCGTCATCTGACAAACATGAACCGCCATATGAGCGACATCCAACATATTTCCCGTACCTAAACTATACCAAGGATCTTGCACGCAGTCGTGGCCAAAACTCACATTCAATCCCTGCTGCCACAACTCCTTAACCCGCGTCACCCCACGGCGTTTGGGATAAGTATCAGCGCGGCCTTGCAGAGTGATATTAATTAAAGGATTGGCAATAAAATTAATTCCCGATTTTGCCAAACTTCCCATCAGCTTAAAAGCATAAGCATTGTTGTAAGAACCGAAAGCCGTCGTGTGGCTAGCCGTCACCCGCGAACCAGCCCCGCTTCTAATCGCACAAGCTGCTACAACTTCCAAAAATCTCGACTGTTCATCATCGATTTCATCGCAGTGAACATCTATTAATCTATTGTATTTTTCAGCAAGTTCAAATATTCGCTCAACCGACTTCACCCCATCTTCCCGCGTCAACTCATAATGCGGAATCCCGCCCACAGCATCCGCACCCATATCCAGAGATTTCTCTAAAAGTTTGTCATTTTCTGGACTTCCGTAAATCCCGTCTTGGGGAAAAGCCACAACTTGCAGAGTCATCCAATCTTTGACTTCTTCACGAACTTCCAAAAGTCCTTGCAAAGCCGTCAGAGTCGGTTCGCTAACATCAGCGTGACTCCTGACAAACAAAATCCCTTGAGACGCTTGCAGCCTTAAAGTTTCAACAGCCCGTTTTTTGACATCATCCAGAGTCAAACATTGCTTGCGTTCCCCCCAGATTTGAATACCCTCGAACAAAGTGCCGCTTTGATTCCATCGCGGTTCCCCCGCAGTCAAGGCCGAATCGAGATGAATGTGCGACTCCACAAAAGGAGGACTAACTAAATTGCCTTGAATGTCGATTTCGCGTTCGCCAACTTCTGAGATGTGCGGCGAAACGGCGACTATTCGCTCATTCTCAATAGCAATATCAACCGTTGGGCGATCGCCCGCACCTAACAAACGACATTCGCGCAGAACAATGCTATACTTTTGCTCAGGCATGACAATTGCACTTAATTTAACACTTGTAAACTTTATCCTTCAAGCGTGGCGATTCCGCCTAGTGAGACAAAAAGAATTCCCCAATCACTTGCGAACCCCCTCCTTCTCCCCCTCTGCGTCCTCTGCGCCCTCTGCGGTTAAAAAATCTTACTCAAAAATCACCAAAAAGAAAGCGCAACTACCAATCGCCAACATCAGACAATCTCAAACTCCAGATTGTGATTTTTCACAAAATCAAAGGTAAAATGGTCAACCACATTAGTATCGCTCAATTCCAGATTGTAAAAATCAACAAAATCCGCATCAAAATACGGCCCAGCGTGCCAAGTCCCCACATCTAACTTAATAAAACAATTGCCCGGAATCCGAAAAGCAGCCATATCCTCTAAACTCGGTTTATCGCTATCCCCAGGAGGCGCAACCGCCATCAACCAATCCTTCCCCTCCAAAGAACCCAAACACTGAGTACATTGAACGTGCCGCGTAATTTTGCGAAACTTGCGACCTTCCTTATGGAGTCGCATAATGTAAAATCTAGGAACACCATTTTGCAAATTTAACTGAGCATCCTCAGCATCGAAAGACTTGCCATCAACAGCCGCAAAGATAACTTGACCGTAACTCCGAAAATTCTCCGGTGTCACCCATTGTGCGGACAACTGCTTAGTTGAAATTGATTCGCTCATAAATACCAACATCCCCTCCCTGCTTTCCATGAAAAACATTCTAATACAGTAACTCCTCTCTCTTCTCTTCTCTGCGCCCTCTGCGTCCTCTGCGGTTAATTAAATAAAAAAATCTAGTTCGCTTTCTCGATCGCCCAAAACACCCTTACAATCAAACTCAGCACACTGCTGCAAAAAACGAGCCGGAATATCAGGCCGAGCACCCCAATGCAAATGCAAATAAGAAGCGTGCACCTGACAAACTCCCCAACCTTCAGCAACCGCCTCAACCTCCCCCCGCTTCCCATACCTCCAACTGTGATAAACTGGATTACTCGGTTCAACAGTTAAATGCGATCGATGAAACTCATGTCCCCAAACCTCATCAAACGCAGTTAACACCGAACTATCCCTCACAGCCACAGCTTCTCGGTATCCCAGCGTCAAACGCTTTCCCATCGCAGCAGCAGTTTCCAACACTCCCGCCCCGGGCCAAGAATTGCCATCGAAGTCTACAATAGAATCACACAAATACATCAAACCGCCGCACTCCGCATAAGTCGGCATTCCCGAAAAAATCGCCTTTCTTACCGCATCCCGAATTAAAACATTACCGCTCAATTTCTCAGCAAACACTTCGGGAAAACCACCACCAAAATATAACCCTTGCACATTGTCAGGAAAAACCGAGTCATCAAGGGGACTCCAAAATACCAACTCGGCACCCAACTCTTCCAACAAATCAAGATTGTCCTGATAGTAAAAATTAAAAGCCCGATCGCGCGCAACTGCAATCCTCACTCCAAATTGTTTTCCCAAACAGTTGACAACATCATCTTTTTGAGTTACAATTCCCGAAGGGAGACTGTGCCTACCTGAAAGTTGCTCTGACCCCTCACCCCCCCCATTTCGAGTTGCAGCCAACAAAGGCAAAAGTTGCTCCCAGTCAAAACTAACAGCAGCCAAATCAGCCAGTTTATCGATCGCACCATGAAGATTCGGCAACTCTTCAGCCGGAATCAAACCCAAATGTCGATCGGGAATAGTAACAGCCTCATCCCTACGCAAAACGCCCAAAATAGGTAAATTGAGCGGTTTGAGAGCATCTTGAAGCAGTTCCAAATGTCGATCGCTTGCCACCCGATTTAGCACCAAACCAGCGAATTTAAGGTCAGGGTTAAAAGAACGAAAACCGTGGGCGATCGCAGCCACAGAACCAGAGAGCCTGCTGCAATCTATCACAAACAATACCGGCAAATTCAGCAAAGAAGCAACATGAGCCGTAGAAGCAAAGGAAATAGAATAGTGTTGTTTTCCTTCTGGCTTCCTTAAATCCGTTAAATCCGTTAAATCCTTTACATCTCGTACAACCGTTGCCGAACTTCTATCGGTTACATCGGTTACATCCGTTACATCCGTTGCCGAACTTTCTTCTTCTTTCTTCCGAGAAACCCCATCAAATAGTCCCATCACCCCTTCAACTAAGGCATAATCGACATCTTGAATATGACGAGAAAAACACTTTTTTACATAAGATTCAGACGTTAATACCGGGTCTAAATTCCTACAGGGGCGACCAGTAACAAAAGCATGAAACATGGGGTCAATGTAATCCGGACCTACCTTAAACGATTGAACATTCAAGCCGCGACGGACTAAATAAGCTAAAAGGGCGATCGTTACAGTAGTCTTTCCCGCACCGCTGCGTTCGCCAGCAATTACTAAAGCCATAGTTCTAGTTAGTTAAAATAAATAATAGATAAGATTGCCAAAGTCGCTTTCCAATCAGGAAATTATCTGCGTTTATCTGTGTTAATCTGCCTTGCATCTGCGGTTTCTGTATCAATCAAAGATTTATGCAATCCTTCCTCATAAAAATAGACAGTTGATCAAGTTATGAGTATTGCTCTCGAACCGCTCAAATAATAACTATTTAACGAACCGCGAAGACGCCAAGAGCGCGAAGGAAGAAAAGAGAAGAATAAAAGTAGGGCAGACATTGCCTGCCCCACTGAATGTTAACTCAATCCGTCTTGCTTATTTTTTTCTCCTTTCTCCTGATTCCATCCATCCGTTACATCCGTTACATCCGCTACACAATCCGTTGCCGAACTTCTTTTTACTGTTTAGCCAACTTCAGCATTTGAGCCGTCACTGCCAAACTTTCTTCGTAAAGCACATCTCGGCCCCAACTCTGGAGGTGCTGGCCCAGCAACTGTTCCGTCACCTGATCGAACAGAGGACTCACCTGGTTAAACCGATCGGTTTGAGCGCCGCCCTTCGTTTCCATCCGCATACAGCCGCCCGCTTCCGAACACAGAACTGTACCGCAGTCAGCCTTTTCGTTTGTAGAATTCAAACGCACAGCAATCAAATCGCCCGCGACATCGCCCGTATCAGCAGTAGGAATAGCAGCCAACTCGGCTTCGACAACCCGTTCGTCGGGCCCCGCGAATTTAATTCGCTTGATTTGGTAATCGCCCTCTTCCTGTTTGAAAGCAACCGGACGCCACTGAAGCCGGCTCGCCAGCCAACCCAAATACATCAGCGCTTGAGTAGAATTGTCCTGTTCGTAATCGATCGTCACCCGATCGATTTCCCGAATCGCAGCGCGACGTTCCGGGGCGTCAAAAGCCTCAGCAGCCAACTCCTGCCATGCGGCCAGCCGGCGCCAATTGAGATCCGCGATCGGAATTCCCTCTTCGATCAGACTTTGCATCAACAGCAATTCCGCTTCACACTCGGCAAAGCTGCTAGAGTCAACAATCACAGAACTGCTAATTGTCGCCAGCCGTTGGAATAAACCTCGATCGGCATCGGGATTCGCCTTCCACCACAGCAGCGTCGGCAAATCACCGATAGTCAAGGCCGTCACGATGCCGCTCACCCGTTCCAGCGCAGCTTCCGTACCCCGCAGCGTAATGTACTCGCAGCAGATCAGATTGCCGCTGGTGCGCTTGTGAACCGGACAATAAGCAGCCACTTGAGCCTGCACGCCCGTATCTTCCCCCGCCGTCGGGCACAGAGCAATAATCCGGCAGGGATTGGCAGCCACGATCGCGTCAGCCACCCCCGAACCCCCGGAACCCAAGCCACTCGATCCCATCTCCTCGCCTTTTGAATTTTTGCGAGCCACTTCTTCCCGCAAAGTCGCCAGCAATTCCGCGTTAGCTTTGCCAGTTCTCGGCAGCCCGTAAGCTTTTTGAGCCGCCCTGATGCTAGATGCCGTCATCGGCCCGGTAATACCGTCCACCGGCCCGTCGTAAAACCCCAGATCCGCCAATAACTGCTGAGTTTCTTCCGGTTCGTAGACTACAAAAGTAAAAGTTGTTGCCCTAGTAGCGATCGGAAAATCGCCCTTAGACCCCGATTCTCTGTAACTTTCCCAAATTTGACTCAATTCGGCCTCTATTTGGTCGATCGACACATCTTTAGGACTTTGTAGCGAAACCAGGGGCGGAGCTTTCATCGGTGTCATCGTCATAAATCTTTTCTCCTTTCTTATTAGTCAGTTGTCAGTGGTCAGTTGTCAGTTTTCAGTTTTCAGTTTTCAGTTTTCAGTTGTCAGTTTTCAGTTTTCAGTTGTCAGTTTTCAGTTTTCAGTTTTCAGTTTTCAGTTTTCAGTTGACTGCCCACTACCCACTGCCCACTGCCCACTCACAACTGACCACTGACCACTGACTAATAACTCTTAAAGTCTTCGCCACTTACGACCGTCTCTGTTAATTAGCAGTTCTGCTTCCGCCGGTTCCCAAGTACCCGCTTCGTATTTAGGAACCAAATCTGGGTCGGTGGAGGATTCCCAATCCATCAGCGCCGGCGTTACCACCCGCCAAGCTTCTTCCACTTCATCAGAACGGGTAAACAAAGTTTGGTCGCCCAGCATACAATCAATTAACAGGCGATCGTAAGCATCCGAAGATGTCACCCCAAACGAAGAACCGTAACTGAAATCCATATCCACCGTCCGCGTCCGCAAATCCGGCCCCGGCATTTTAGCCTCAAACCTCAGCGAAATCCCCTCGTTCGGATGCACGCGCATAGTCAAAACGTTAGGAGTAGTTTGTTGGGCCGCAGACTGAAAGATTAGCAGCGGAACTTCGCGGAACTGAATCGCAATTTCGCTAACTTTTTTCGGCAACCGTTTGCCGGTTCGCAGGTAGAAAGGCACTCCCTGCCAGCGCCAGTTGTCAATCATAAACTTCATCGCCACAAACGTCGGCGTTGTCGAGTTGGGAGCAACCCCCGGTTCTTCGTGATATCCCGGCACGGGTTTGCCCTTCATCCAACCTGCGGAATATTGACCCCGAATCGCTGAGAACTCCAAGTTATGCAAATCGGCCAAGCGAGTTGCTTGCAGAACTTTCATCTTTTCGGTGCGGATGCTGTCAGCGTCGAGCGAGTTCGGCGGTTCCATCGCCGTCAGACAGAAAATCTGCATCAAGTGGTTTTGCAGCATATCCCGCAACGCCCCAGAGGATTCGTAGTAACCCGCCCGGTCTTCTACGCCTACTGTTTCTGCAACTGTAATTTGTACGTGATCGACAAATTGCCGGTTCCACAGCGGTTCAAAAATCGCGTTAGCAAACCGGAACACCATTAAATTCTGAACAGTTTCTTTACCCAAATAGTGGTCTATCCGGTAAACTTGCTGTTCTTGGCAAACCTTCTGCACAACTCGGTTGAGAGCTTTTGCCGAACTCAAGTCCCGGCCGAAGGGTTTTTCAATTACCAAGCGGTTTTTGACTGGATCGGCCAGCATTTGAGCCGCGCCCAGTTGCCTAATTGCTTCTGGGAAAAAGTTCGGGGAAACTGAGAGATAAAATATGTGATTGCCGCGAGTTCTCCTTTCTTCGTCGAGTTCCGCTAAGAAAGCTTTGAGTTTTTGATAGCTTTCGGGGTTGTCAATGTCGCCCGGACAGTAGTACAAACCTTTAGCGAATTCTTGCCAAAATTCTTCATTGCCAATGCCGCCGCCAAATTCTTCAATGCCTTCGCGCATTTGCTCTCGGAAGTAATCGTGACTCCAAGGGCGGCGGGCTACTCCCACGACGGTAGTTTCCGGTGGCAAGCGTCGATCGCGCTTCATCTGATAAATTGCAGGTACCAGTTTGCGCTGGGTGAGATCCCCAGAAGCTCCGAAGATTACCAGAATTTGTGGTTCCGGCACCCGTTCTTTTCGCAAACCGACGCGCAGTGGGTTTTCAAGTATTGCGACCATTTCTTATTTTGCTCCTTCCATAGCTGTCAACCTTACTGATAAATCCTGAATTATGGCTTCATATTTAGCCGTCAATTCTTTAATTTGAGCCTGATACTCAGATTTTATTTCGGCTCTGATTTCTTCCCTGAGTTCAGCCTTAAGTTCCTCTCTGAGTTCTCCCCTAACCTCCTCGCGAATTTTGTTCCTCTCAAAAGCCAGTCGAACTTCCCAATCCTTATCCCGCTGTAGCAGTTCAGCTTTTAGCTGCCTATTCTCTGAGCGCAACTGCTCTAACTCTAAAGCCACAGCAGCAGCACGCCTATCCCTTTCTCTGTTTTGCTGTCGGATTTGCTCTCTGAGCCGCTGATTGTCCGATCGCAACTTCTCGACTTCCGAAGCACTATCTTTAGGCGTTCGCCCGTTTCCGTTTGAAGGAAATCGCCGCTCTACCAGGCGCTGAACTGCTGCACCAGTGGGCATACTATTAGGCGATAACTCCAGAGCTTCTTGCCAAATTTCGAGTTGTAGCTCTGCGGGTAATCCTGTTAGAGGACGGACTTGATTTTCCTTTGTCGGAATTTTGAGACCAATTGGTCTCAAATTTTCGACAACCTGCGCTGCTGAAATAAATCGATCTGCTGTCCGTCTTCCGATGCCCCAGTTGTCAAGGCAATAAGCCTCAAAAGTCTTGTGAGTTTCACGGTACAGTTTCTCTTCCCGAATCTCATCAAGGGCTTTGCCAACTTCGTAAAATATCTGAAGTCCATGTTCGACAATGGATTCTAGTTCTTGAAGCCTTGTCCGTTCAGCTACATCAAGTTGGGCAGTGCCATATTCGGTTTCTACTAGGGTATTGATAGTTTGCATGGCAATTCCTCAGCGGTCGGAGATGGAAAATTCGAGTTGGAGCTTCTGGCGAGATTTCTGCTAGAGAAGGCAGTTGATTTTCCTCTGTCGGATTTTTGAGACCAATTGGTCTCAAATTTTCCCGGTTCGAGATTCAAAACTCAGCGCCAAGAGCCAAAGTAATCTGGATTTGATTTTCCTCTGTCGGATTTTTGAGACCAATTGGTCTCAAATTTTCCTGGTTCGAGATTCAAAACTTAGCGCCAAGAGCCAAAGTAATCTGGATTTGATTTTCCTCTGTCGGATTTTTGAGACCAATTGGTCTCAAATTTTCCCGGTTCGAGATTCAAAACTCAGCGCCAAGAGCCAAAGTAATCTGGATTTGATTTTCCTCTGTCGGATTTTTGAGACCAATTGGTCTCAAATTTTCC
>NZ_JAUBUJ010000021.1:0-30478 GCF_036705405.1 Microcoleus sp. B13-B6 | reverse complement strand
CAGCGCCAAGAGCCAAAGTAATCTGGATTTGATTTTCCTCTGTCGGATTTTTGAGACCAATTGGTCTCAAATTTTCCCGGTTCGAGATTCAAAACTCAGCGCCAAGAGCCAAAGTAATCTGGATTTGATTTTCCTCTGTCGGATTTTTGAGACCAATTGGTCTCAAATTTTCCCGGTTCGAGATTCAAAACTCAGCACTCAAGAGCCAAAACAATTATCTATTCCGACTCCTAAATGCTTCTGCCTTCAAGGATACAGATATCTGTCTAGGCGACGGGTGACAACTTCTGCACTTTCTCTTGCAAGGAATCCATCAGGGATTGGAACGGGGTGACGAATTTATCAATCCCGTCCAAGAGCAAGTCTGCCATCACTTGGTCCAAGTTGATGTCGATGTCGGGATCTTTGAGACTTTCGATCAGCGTGTAAGCTTCTGCAACATTGTTCTCAATCCGGGGTGCGACATCGCAGTGATCGAAACAAGCTTCAACAGTGTTCGGCGGCAAAGTGTTAACGGTGTCGGGGCCGATTAGTTCATCGACGTACATGACATCGCTGTAGTTGGGGTTTTTGGTGCTGGTGGAAGCCCACAGCAAGCGCTGTACTTTCGCTCCCTTGGCCGCTAAAGCTTGCCAGCGATCGCTCGCTACGATCTCTTTATACTTCTGGTAAGCTATCTTGGCATTGGCGATCGCAACTTTCCCCTTGACTGCTTCCAGTCTGGCTTTTGTGGAAATATCTGTGACATTTTTGAGTTTCTCATCAATCTTGCCATCGATATTGATGTCGATCCGGCTCAAGAAGAAACTGGCCACAGAAGCAATATTGCTCACATCCAAACCTTTAGCCACCCGCGCTTCCAAACCGCGAATGTAAGCCCAGAAGGTTTCGACGTAGCTGTCAACCGAGAATAGTAAAGTCACGTTAACGTTAATCCCTTCGCTGATGACTCGCTCGACTGCGGGCAAACCTTGAGCGGTTCCCGGAATCTTAATCATCACGTTTTCTTTGCCGAGGGCTTGGTAATAGCGTATGGCTTCGCTAATCGTGCTTTCTGTGTCGTTGGCGATCGTCGGTGGCACTTCAATGCTAATGTAACCGTCTAAACCCTTCGACTCTGCGTAAACTGGGGCGAAGATGTCGCAAGCGTTGCGGATATCTTCAAATACCAGAGATTCGTAAATCTCC
Organism: Microcoleus sp. B13-B6; assembly: GCF_036705405.1. Taxonomy (NCBI): domain Bacteria; kingdom Bacillati; phylum Cyanobacteriota; class Cyanophyceae; order Oscillatoriales; family Microcoleaceae; genus Microcoleus; species Microcoleus sp. B13-B6. The sequence goes on along the minus strand of NZ_JAUBUJ010000021.1, from coordinate 29,290 downwards.
ATTACAGATTTACCCGCCCGGATGCCAGCTTCGATATCCGCGTCGTAAATCACATTACCTGCGATCGCTTTCTCGAAAATAGCCGGATTAGATGTAATCCCGCGCAGTCCCCGACTTTCAATCATCTGTTTGAGTTCGCCGGACTCGATCAGATCGCGAGTCAAATTGTCCATCCAGATACTTTGGCCAATTTCTTTGATTTCTAACAGGTGATTCGTTGGTGTTGCTGTCATTACTGTAACTCCTACAATTTGATAGCTGTTAATTGGGACTTGGAAATTGGAAATTGAAAATTGGTAATTGAAAATTGGCAATGGGGAATTGGTAATTGGGAGTCGAAAGTTATCAGTTAAAACCCTCTTCCTTATTCCCTCTTCCTTATTCCCTCTTCCCTCTTCCGACGGACATCGGACTGACATCCGTTACATCCGTTACATCCGTTACACAATCCGTTGCCGAACTTCCTTCACTTTTGGACTGTTCTAGGATTGCGCGATCGATCTTGAATAAAAGACTCGACCATCGCTACATTTTCTTTACTCCCGACAATCAAGGGCGATCGCTCATGCAGTTTGGTCGGCACAACATCTAAGATGTCTTGAATGCCCGTACTTGCCCGCCCGCCGGCTTGCTCCATCAAAAACGCCAAAGGAGCCGATTCGTAGAGCAAACGCAATTTGCCTTCCGGGTTTTTCACCGTTCCGGGGTACAAAAACACGCCTCCCTGGAATAAAATCCGGTGAAAATCTCCCACCAAAGCCCCGCCGTACCGGGCGGTGTAGCCTTCGCTGCGGTGTACGTAGCGAATGTAGTCCCTCAAAGATTCCTCCCACTGCCAGAAGTTGCCTTCATTAACGCTGTAAATCGGGCCGCGATCGGGAACCTTAATGTTTTCGTTAGCTAGAATAAACTCGCCCAAACTGGGGTCGAGGGTAAAGGAATGAACACCCTGACCGATCGAATAAACCAGCATGGTACTGGGGCCGTAGAGTACATAACCAGCGGCAATTTGTTTGTGTCCGTGTTGCAGCAAATCGGAAGCAGAACCGTCTTCATCGTCCCCCTCTTGCTTGCGGATGCTGAATATGGAGCCGACATTGAGATTGATGTCAAGATTGGAAGAACCGTCTATGGGGTCGTAGAGCAGACTGTAACGCCCGATCGGACAGTTTTCGGGAATGTAGTAGGGTTTTTCCATTTCCTCGGAAGCCAAGCGGCAGACAAGTCCGCTTTGCTGGAATACCGAGATAAACACTTCATTGGCATAGATATCCATCTTTTTGACGGATTCTCCCTGCACGTTCACAGCCCCTGTAAACCCTAAAGCATCTTCCATTAACCCGGCTCTGCTGAGCCGCCTCGCGATCAGCTTAGCCGCCAGCCCGATGCGATTCATCAGGGCACTGAGATCCTGAGCATCTGCTGAAAAGCTGTGAAGTTGCTGGAGTACGTGACGGGATAGAGTTGTGCAATCGCGGTCTAAGGATTGCACCTGATCTATCGGGCCCAGGCGGGTTTCCCCTGTCGGCGCGTTTACCATGATTTTGATGTCCTCCCTGTCTTGCGGCTTGCTAGTTGGGGATTTTCAGGTGCAAGGCGTTTGCCCCTGAATCGGCTTTTAGGTCGATCGTCCCCCAAGTTCTATCTTAGGAAGGGTTTTGCGATCGGGCGTCGAACTTTAGGTGAATTTTAGATCCCCATCGAAAATTGAGGAGTTCGATCGACTGTTGAGTCGGGCTCTGTATTCAAAATAACTAAATTTTTTAATTAACCGCAGAGGGAGAAAGTGTTGGCTTCGGGATGTAGGTTTGCTGTATAGCAGAAGGAAGTTCGGCAACGAATTCTGTAACAGATTTAACGGATGGAAGTCAAACGATTTTAGATTTACGATTGATTTAGACCACCTGGGGCGGGGCTTGAGGATTTTAGATTCGTTATGAGCGCGATCGCTCAAGATTGTATCAGACGAGCGATCGTACTTTTCTAAAACAACTTTTGCTGCCCATTAGGTCTTGAATTACCTAAATATATCTGCTTGGAACCCGTGGAAATGTTAATCAAGCCCAAATCTTGCAGGCGATTTGTTAAATTTGATATTGTTACGCCAAGTTCGTCAGCCATTGCATAGAGGTGAGGCCAGTTTTGTAAATTACGTCCCCTTCGCTTCTGTTCCAAGATATATCGAGGCATTAACAAACAGCTAGCAAAATATTGCGCTTGCCATTCAATATCAACTTTACTATTTAATGTAGTTTGAAAACGACTTTTATCAATACTGCGGCACAAAAATAGCTGTGGAGTAGCTGGGCAGTTTAGAGGTAGTTCGAGCTGCTTTACAATACCATCAGCTTCATCTTGATTGACATGAAGTACCCAGTGTCCTATTTCATGAGCTATTGTCGATTGTTCCAGCCCTTTATTTTTTTTGATCTCTGTGAACAGTTCATTAATGGTAATTAAACGTTTTATTGGTTCTATTTTAGCTGCTATTATTCCCTCATTGTCGGGTGGTATTTTGTCCCAACATACACGGATTTCCAGAGCATCAGCCACCCGAGAAGCTTCAAAAGGCCACGTGGGGGGAAAACCTTCTTTTTGCATCTTCATCAACACCTCATTAGCCTGATCTTCGATCTCTTCTTTTTTTAAGAATCTTACTGGCTTAAATAAGTTCATTTTTTCTTCTCCTCACCTTCTACGATTGTTATCAAACCTATGGAAATATCATTTGAGCTAGCCTTTACCTTGGTAAATCTGTTTGGAACCTTTTGGGATGTAAATCCAGCCTAAGTCTTGCAGGCGATTACTCAAATTTGATATTGTTACGCCAAGCTCGTCAGCCATTGCGTAAAGGTGGCGCCAGTTTGTTAAATTACGTCCCCTTCGCTTCTCTTCCATAATATATCGAGGCATTAACAAACAACTAGCAAAATATTGAGCTTGCCATTCCACCCAATTCCCCTGGTTATTCAAAATGTACCGATCGAGTTCTTCGCTAGCAAGGCGACACAAGAATGTATCTATATTTTTTGCAACATTAGAATTCATCTTCCGCTGTTCAGATAAACTTTCAACTTCAGCTTGGTTAACTTGAAGTACCCAGTGTCCTATTTCGTGAGCAATTATTGAAGAGTCAAATTTATTCTGAAATTTGGAAATATATTCATTAATAATAATCGTGCGTTCTTGATGTAAAATTTTAGCTACAATTGGCCCTTCTTCATCAGGAGGAATTATAGCATAACAAATACTAACTTCTAGAAAATCAGCTACACGAGTGACATCAAAGGGCGATTTAAGAATAAAATTTTTTGCTTGCATTCGCTGCAGAATTTCATTAGCACTGCGTTCTATTTCCGCTTTGGAAAAAAAACGATAGATCCGTAGTTGTTTCTCTAGCTCTGAAATTTGGGCTTTGAGGGTAGCATTTTCTTGTTGCAGTTTTTCGAGCTGCTCCTCCCGTGCTTCTACGAATGAGTCAATACCAGGATTTTCCCGCACTCGACGGAATAAAGCAGGCATTTCCTTGTAATTCGCCCTGACCATTTCCTCAAGAGCTTCAGTGTCATGTTCGGTCATGCGACCGCCTAGGTAGATCAATTCCTCTGCGTTCAACTCTAGATGCTTTGCTAACGAGCGGATGACCTTCTCACTTGGCTCAACGTGGTCATTTTCCAGTTTTGAAAGGTAGGTGTAGTCCACTCCTACCTTTACAGCCAGTTCCCTCTGACTCAATCGCTTTTTCCTGCGGGCTTGCCAAATAACCGCACCAAAACTTTGACCTTCTTGTTTATCCATAGCCACATCCGATTTACTAACGAGATTCCCTAAGCCCACTGATTTTAACGTTGCGAGCATTCAAAGGGTGTGAAAGCTACAACCTTTACCTCATAAGGGTTTCAATACTTTTATTGTCGAGCTACTACCCAAATTGGTTAATCCACCATAACTTATAGGTCGATCGTAGCTGATGTTGAATAGCTATGTCAACACACTTTTTTATCTCTCGACCCCTTGACATAATTTTTCATGTTGCATATACTTTCAACACAATAGGATTTTAGCCAATATGTTGAAATTATATATCAACTATGACTGGCATCCCTCTAGTTGTTGAGTTACAAAGCTTTATACAGGAGGCAAAGTATGAAAAAACAGCAATCGAATCCGGATCAACTGTGCTTCTCAATCGGCCGACCCCTGCCACTGCTGCTGGAAGAAGTGCAAAAGACGAGCCGGAATCCAAACGTCAGGAAGGCTGTCGAACAAATGCTAGAAGGCTTGCGTACTTTGGAACTAGCCAACCAGACTGGAATTTCCAAGTCAGCTAAAGCCAAAGAAGCAATTCACGCAATTCTCACGAAATGAACCAATAACTGCCCTCTATTATAGAGGGCTCAGCCTGTGAAAAAAATTTGGGCATTTGCCAGTTATAATCTCTGGTTGCAGTTTGCTCCACCAGTGGGAAAAGAACACTTACACTGCGATATGAAGCGCGGTTTTGCCAAAGCACTCCAGCGAGAACCTCAAATAGCAGCACTGTTAGCGACTGACACCCAACCTCAGAAAATTGGACTGCTGGCACAAAGAGGAGTTTATGAATTTCATCAAGCCCCTGAACTGTTATCCCGAAAAGATGGTGCACAGCAAGTAGCAGAAATGCTGAAATTAAATCAACAGTCAGCCGTGGTTGAGGAGCGAGTAAAGCTCATCTTACAAAATTACCAGCAGCATCCTATTCTTTTTGGCAAGAACATCATTCAATTGAGTCGAGGTGATGAGGGATTTCCCCAAGCAATTATAATCAAGCAGGGGAATTATCTGTTTAACTTCTATGCAGCAATTGACTGCATTTTTGTTGAGTCTGATGGCAGGCTGCACATTTTGGACTTCAAAACAGGTAAATCTGATTTTGACAGACGACAGGCATACATTTACTTGCTAGCAGCCAATTATTTGTACCCGCAACAACCAGCTATTGCCTCATTCTACAATTTGGAGACTGGCAAGCAGTCTGACCCAATTAGCGCAACTGCTGGTACACTCAAAGCTTTTCAGATCGAGTTAGCACTAATTGCTCAAAAGCATCAGAAACAGTTAAAGCTTTACAGAGATAATCCTGCTGATTTCAGTATGATTTTTCCAGCCAATCCAGGTTTTAGCTGTGGCTACTGTTCCTTTAATTCAATTTGTCAATTTTCTTCTGTATCAGAGGTTGCTGCATGACTACTGCTCCCGTTCAAATTTCTCGGCAATCAGCCCCATCTCCAACATATCTGAGTGAAATTTTCCAACTGAGTATTTCTCAACCAAACTTAATCTGCTTTCGACTAAGCCCAGAAGTCGATCGCAAGATTGGCAATCGATTTAGCTGGCGTTTCAGTCAGAAATTTCCTGATGTGATTGTCATTTGGGAAGATAAATGTTTCTGGGTTTTAGCTAAACCAGATCAACCAATGCCGAACGAAGGTGAATGGCGAACAGCACTGAATGAAATTCTAAAAGAGCTGAAAAATGATATTGGCGATCTATCCTACTCAATTCAATGGGTAAATCAACCAGAGCCAACAGCTTGTATCTGTGCTCAACTAGCTGTGAGGCTATTACAAATCAGGCGAACTTTCTCACCTGCTGACACTGTTTGGTCTAATGGTTCTGTTGCAGTCAAGCGTGAAGTTGACTTTTGGGCCGAAACTTTTGCACTGCAAGGAATTCTATACCCAGCACTGGTTTTAACACCTCACAGCTACTTTACTTTTAATGGTACTCTCTCTGATTTCTATGAAAATCATCCTTACCGACACAAGCCTCAAGAGCTTTTGAGTGGAATGAAAGTTCGAGTCATTGAAAGTAATAGTTCGGCCACCATTGTTAATCTGCCAGGAATCATTGGGGAACGTAGAGAAGAATTGATTGAGAAAGCGACTGGTTCAACTAGCAAAGAAAAACTCAGAGAAGCACCTGAATATCAACCAGTAGTAGCGGTTCAGTTTGGCAAGGATACAAAAGAATTTCACTATCCAATGGCCGCTCTTTCTCCTTGTATTACCAAGAATACAGATCACAAATTTGATGTGGAATATGGAGATTTACTCAAGCATACTAAAATTCCATACCTAGAACGAAAGAACTGTTTAACCTCGTACAAACAAAAGGCTGGAGAACATCTAGCTGTTTATGGTTTTCAGTTAAGAGATAGTATCAATAGCCGTCAGCATCCCAACATATTCCGAAGGCTGCCATTTAAGCTTGATGAAACAAAACTACTTTTCGGAAAAGACAAGTCCGGTCAAAATGTTATTGGCAAAAGAGGTGAAGTCTTAAAGGGACTCTCTAGAGGTGGTGTTTATCGAAAACATAAGGAATATGAAGAAGATCCATCGAGAGAAATTCGCATTTCAGTTTTAAAAATTGGTAACTTTAAAGTCAATTCTTTCTTCCTGGAACAAATCTCTCAGCGGCTCAAACTATACAAATTTGAAAGCATCCCTTTGATAGATCGAGAGACCAAAAAGATTGATGAAGATAGAGTAAAGGTAGTTTTGACAGATGGCTTGAGCCCAGATGAGGCTAAAGCCCGAGTGGAACAAGCGATAGATGAGTTATTGCCAATTCCCCCGGATCTGGTTTTGACATTTCTACCGCAGAGCGATCGCCATGCTGACAATAGCGAGGATGGCAGCTTTTATGCTTATATATCTTCGCGCTTACTTCGCCGTGGAATTGCTAGCCAAGTCATTTACGAGGACACGCTGAAAGATACTAGCAATCACGGAAATATCCTCAATCAAGTCATTCCTGGAATTTTGGCAAAATTGGGAAACTTGCCTTTTATTCTAGCTGAACCTCTGGAGGTTGCGGATTATTTTATCGGCTTCGATATTTCCCGAACTCCCAAAAAGAAGGGAACTGGAAGCCTAAATGTCTGTGCAAGTGTCCGTCTCTACAGTAAACAAGGAGAGTTTATTCGCTATCGGCTAGAAGATGCTCTTACAGAAGGTGAAGAAATCGATAAAAGAACTCTAGAAAGGTTTCTCCCTGCTGCTGAACTCAGTCGCAAAACTGTACTAATTTACCGTGACGGTCACTTTTGCGGTAGTGAAATCAAGCATTTACGGGAACGATCGAAAGCCATTGGTTCCAATTTTATTCTAGTGGAGTGCATAAAGTCAGGAATTCCCCGACTTTACAACTTTGAGCAGTCAGTTTTGAAAGCACCAAAAAAAGGGTTATCACTTTGCTTGTCTTCCCATGAAGTGATTTTAGTTACAACTGAAGTGAAATCTGAGAAAATGGGTTTACCTTATCCCCTGCGTTTGAGGGTTATTCCTGATGAAGGACAGCAAGTATCACTTGATAGTGTAGTAGAAGCTACTCTTAAACTTACCTTACTACATCATGGAGCCCTTAAAGAGCCGCGCTTACCTGTACCGCTATATGGCTCCGATCGCATCGCTTATCGTCGTTTACAAGGGATTTCTCCGGGTGCATTGGATGGGGATAAACAATTTTGGCTGTAAGAGCGATCGCCCCTAAATCAACTAATATACAGCTTTTCGATCACACACTAGATTTTTTGTCAAGGTAACTTAACAGGAGTCACGCACCCCACAAAAGAAACCGGGTTTTTTACCGAATCTGCGCGCTGCAATCAGGTATTTTCCTAAAAAAAACCCGGTTTCTGGACTCCCATGCGTCAGCCCTACTTAATTAACTGGAGACTTGTGATCCTTGAGTATCGAGGCCGATCGCCCTTACATCAGCCTTCACCCCAAATTCCCCCAAGCAGCGACCATTTCCCTCTCAACCGCCTCAGCGTTAGCCACATCCGTTAAAGCTAAAAGTGTTGGCCCGGCACCGCTAATTACCATTCCATAGGCCCCTGCATTCAGGGCGGCTGGTTGCACCGCTTCATATCCCTGAATCAGAGATTGGCGGTAAGGCTGGTGAATTTTGTCTGGGAGGGCGCCGCGCAGCCAGTTTTCATTCCGAGTTTCCAAAGCCCGCACTAGGGATATTACACTGATGTCCCTTTGAATATAAAGTGTAAAACTCCAGGAGTGCTGACATTTGTTCTCTCAATCTAGATATCTCTACATCCAAGGGAGGGAGTAGTTTCTCAAGGTGGCGAACCTCACTAAACCACAGTTGTAACTCGGGTTTGAGAGTTGCATAGAGCGTTTCGGGACAGGAGAGTAATATTGCTGTTATTATCTCTGCTACGAATGGCTGTTGCTGCCACTTCCCTACAACAGACATTGCATCCCCGTCATCGCTTGACAAGCATTGGTGAACAATATCAAACAGTGAATTTAACTGAATAGCTGCCCGTAATTTCTCAAGTGTCTGTGCCACCTCTGACGAGGTATTCACCATAGTTGTGAATTCAACAGGCCAATGGTGCAGAATGGTACTGACAAATGAAGCAATTGAATCGGGTTGCTCTTTTCTCACAATGTCGGGGAGTATTTCTGCAAAGTAAGTAGCAACACTACGCCACTGATGTAAATCACAAGCAACATGAAAAAAGGTTTCTGGCAACCTTTCACTCTTCTGCAATAAAATATAACCTCGACATTGATTAGTGACTGGATCGACAGGTTCAAATGCTTGCCATAACACAGGCAGAGAAACCCAGTGAGGTGGATATTTGAAACGGGCAACATCCAGCAGAAGAACTAGATCCCGCTGTCGATGATAGCCACCAATTGGTGAAAAGTGACCATCACCCGTTTGTCCCAATACCTTTCGGCTGTAGGAAACAACTAGATGAATATCACCTGACGCCCTAGTCACCTCCTCAACTGCTTGCCGAAAGTTTTCCAAGCTGCTTTGGTGGTAACGGTTAGGTTTTACAACAGCACCGTTGCAACGTGCTATACAGACAAACTCATCAAAGGTGATACCGTTTTCTTTAATGACTGAAAGAGGTAAGCAACAGTCTAAAAACTCCTCTCCATACCATCTCCACACCCCTTTCCAAATGCGACCTGGGTCGATGGATAAGGCATTAAGAACAACAACTAAACTACCCAATCCACAAAAAGCGGGTTCTGCTTGAGTATGAAACTGTTCCGCTAGAGCAAAATACCCTTCCATACCTCCCAATGCCAACGCTTCTCGAAATATTTGCTTTCCCTCTACGGAGGAAAAGGCAATAGCAGAATCGGGGAGTGAACGACGATAAAACCCTTGAGCAGACATTGAGTGTTTTAACCCTTATTGCTTCTGGTGCTAATAAATATTATGCAACATCGTCACATTGATAATGATGAATGCACTTATTTACTAGTTTTTTGATTTTAGCAATAAAACGCTGCGAAGGTTGGACTTTCGGGGTGCCAATTTAAAAAACGTGATTATTTGCGAGGGACGGCTAGGCATCAATCTGATGAAATAATTCGCCAATTTGCCACAGAGTGAGCGGTATACAGCTCGGATAAATCTCACATCTTGCACCCTTCTCAATAACAGGCAAGATGCCTGTTCCACAAAGAGTGATTTTTTTTGTGGAACAGGCATCTTGCCTGTTCATAAAAAGCTTATTGAAAATGGTGCAATATCTCAGATAAATCACCTTTTTCTGAATATCCTCAATCACGCGATGTTTTATAAGAGTCGGCTCAAGAGTTGTAATAGTTGCAATAAATCCAATTTAAATCGGTGATTTGGGTTGGCAATGATCTGGTCGATCTTCAGGGGATTTATATTGACGTTGCTGATAACAATATGGAAATTACCAAATACCTTAAAGCGCCCCTTTTTGCTCCCTTGTTGGCTGGCAGAACCAGCCATTTCGTCAAAATTACTATCAGTTATCTGCTAATTTTATAGCCGCACAAAGGAGAGGTGCGTCACAGTTAATTTATCGTGTTTACCGTTGGGTGGGGGCGGGTTTTTGAGATGGTTTGTTTTAGCTTGAGATTGTTGGTGAACCCGCCCCTACAGGGACTGCAAAAAATTGGAAAAATGTAAAATTTTGTATATGAACTGACCGAAGTTGCGGAAAATAGACGATAGTTGATGTTCAAGAGATTTCAAGCCTCCGCGAAAACAATTTTTAATCAGGTAATAAAATGGTAGTAGCAGCACCTGTTCAATCCGGCAGTCAGTCGATTTTTCAAACTCGCTACGACAACTTTATCGGTGGCAAGTGGGTGCCACCGGTGAAAGGGAAATACTCGGAAAACCTGTCTCCAATTACAGGAAAATCAATTTGTCAAATCCCCCGATCGACCGCCGAGGATGTAGAATTGGCACTGGATGCTGCCCACGCCGCGAAAGACAAGTGGGGTAAGACTTCCCCAGCAGACAGGGCGCGGGTTTTGCACAAAATTGCCGATCGCATCGAAGAAAACCTCGATCGCCTCGCCATCGCCGAAACCTGGGACAACGGTAAACCAATTCGCGAAACCCGCCTCGCAGACATACCGCTGGCGATCGACCATTTCCGCTACTTCGCAAGCTGCATCCGAACTCAAGAAGGGTCGATCGGCGAACTCGACGGAACCACCGTCGCCTACCACTTCCACGAACCCCTAGGCGTTATCGGACAAATTATCCCCTGGAACTTCCCGATATTAATGGCCGCCTGGAAACTCGCCCCAGCCCTCGCCGCCGGAAACTGCGTCGTGCTCAAACCAGCAGGCCCCACCCCCGCCTCAATCTTGGTACTGATGGAAATCATCGCCGACTTAGTACCAGACGGCGTTATCAACGTCATTAACGGGCCCGGCGCCGAAATCGGCAAAACCCTCGCCACCAGTCCCCGGATTGCCAAAGTCGCCTTCACCGGCGAAACCACCACCGGCAGGCTAATCATGCAATACGCCTCCCAAAACGTCATCCCCGTCACCCTAGAACTCGGTGGCAAATCTCCCAACATTTTCTTTGAAGATGTCTGCGCCCAAGATGATGAATTCCTCGACAAAGCAGTGGAAGGATTAGTCATGTTTGCCTTCAATCAAGGCGAAGTGTGCACCTGTCCCTCCCGCGCCTTAATTCAGGAGTCAATCTACGATCGATTCATGGAAAGGGCGATCGATCGCATCCGCCAAATCAAACAAGACAACCCCTTAGATCCGACAACCGCCCTCGGCGCCCAAGTCTCCATCAACCAGATGGAAAAAATCGCCGAATACGTCAAAATCGGTCACGCCGAAGGCGCAGAATGCCTGATTGGAGGCGAAAGAAACATCTTACCCGGCGACTTGCAAGACGGCTATTACTTCCAGCCAACAGTCTTCAAAGGAAACAACAAAATGCGAATTTTCCAAGAAGAAATCTTCGGCCCAGTATTAGCAGTCACCACCTTCAAAGACGAAGCCGAAGCATTAGAAATTGCCAACGATACCCTCTACGGTTTAGGTGCCGGAGTTTGGACTCGCGACATCAACACCGCCTACCGCATGGGCCGCGCCGTTCAAGCAGGCCGCGTGTGGACAAACTGCTATCACCTATATCCAGCCCACGCAGCATTCGGCGGCTACAAATCATCTGGAATCGGCCGCGAAAATCACAAAATGATGTTAGATCACTACCAGCAAACCAAGAATTTGTTAGTCAGCTACAGCCCGAAAGCATTAGGTTTCTTCTAAGATTTTAGTCATTGGGAAGGAAAAAGGAAGAAGGAAAAACTTCAATGATTCGCGAACTCCTTCTTTCTCTCTTTCCTCTCCTTCTCTGCGCCCTCTGCGCCCTCTGCGGTTCATTAAAAAAAATCTCATTCACAAACGAAATATAATTGCTACACAAAGAGACTGCAATGGAAACTGCCAAAGTCACCGCAACAGAAGCCGCTTTAAAATTAATCAATCATCTCAAAACTCAACACGGAGAATTGATGTTTCACCAATCGGGTGGCTGCTGCGACGGTAGTTCTCCCATGTGCTATCCCAACGGGGAATTGATAATCGGTGATGGTGACGTATTGCTGGGCGAAATAGGCGGTTGTCCGTTTTATATTGCAGCGCAGCAATACAAATATTGGCAGCACACGCAGTTAATTATAGACGTGGCATCGGGGCCCGGAGGCAGCGATTTTTCCCTGGAAGGGCCGGATGGAGAGCGTTTTATTACTCGTTCTCGCTTGTTTGTTAAGGCTGATTAACTCTGTTTATCCTTAACTTGCCTCCAGTTTCTCTAAAAACATGAATTTGCTTAAGCCTGAAACCCGGTTTCTTTCATGGCAGCGAAAAAACCTATTTTATTTAAGTTTTTATCTAAGTTTCTCGCGTGGGCTAACGATGACCAATTTTCTGGCGATGGCAAAGGCATCTTATTTTTATAAGACTTGCTAGACAAAGGTTTCAGCCATTATTTGAGTTTGGTTGCCAAAAATTAAACCCTTGTTGAATCAGCACAATTGCCAGATAAGCTTCTGATGTTCCTGCGCCGATAATTCCTATCCTAATCTGGGATGAAACCATTTGTGCTTCTTCTGATTTAAGATTGCCGATCGGTTCTCAACTACTATTTTAATTAAGGGAAATCCAATTGGGGCGATCGCTCAATTGCGGATTGAGCTTTTGTTGATAGCGACAGGTTTCACGCTGCCGCTAAAATCAGTATCTAAGCCGGTGCAGGATTAATTATTAATTGGCGACTTCAAAATTTATGCACTCCAAACTTCAGCATACTTTAAGCTTGAGTATTTTTAATTAAAGCCAATTCAATTTTGTCACCAGCCTTTTGAGTCACTTGTGCGCGCAAACCTGGCCCAAAAAAAGTAGCTATTTTGTCTTGCTTTTCTTCCCATAAGTCGATCGGCAGTAGTGGCGAATAAAACTCTAAAATTAACCCATAAGCACCGTCAACATTAACTTCCCGCAACCCTTGCAGAAGCGGCCGTTCCTCGTCTGTCGGGGCCAGGCCCAAGCGCTCCAAAGCATCATCTAAGTGCGCGGGTTGGCCGTAGCGAAATCGAGTGATATCTTTGCGGACTTGGTTTTGAGTATCTGTGGCCTGACTTTCTCGCAAGAGGAGAACTTCAGCAGAGGTAGGTTCGGTGAACTCCACCGGTTCGAGTTCGGCGGCTTTCAGGGCCAAACCTCCTAGCAACAGCGGAATTCCATAAAAAAAACCGGCTAGGTTCAGGGTAGGTCTGTCTGTGAAGTAGGCTCCGAAACCGACTGCTGCTATAATACCGCCAACAACTAAGGCTAGGTTTGCTAAAGAAATTTTACGTAACATATTAGTGAGGTAAGTAGTCGGACAGAAAAAATATACTTTAATTATTATCTGTCAAAAAGTCTTGAATAAATTTAGTTTTTTTGCCAAAAGACCTGCAAAAACTGCTAGCATCGATGAGCGCGGGAGCGGTGTGCATCCACAGTCTTGTCTCTAGCTTCAGAAGCTTATCCAGCCGGACTCGTCCGGGCGCGCCATCGGTAAATATCCGTGTTAATTGCGCGGCTTTGGTTCCAGAAGGCAATCGAGATCGGCAGTATCATCAAAGTATACAGAGTGGCGATCGCGATCGACACTCTTGCCCTTTCAACCATTTTTCGGACATGATTAAAGACGAAGACAAACAAACTGCTGGAGCAAACAAGGCGGTTCTGGAGCAGATTAACTCGCTCAAGCGCGAAGATGAAAGGCTTTATAATATCTTAGCGATCGATGTCTGGGCCCTAGCCAAGACGATGGATGAATATCAACCGGGATTTTGGGCGGCTTTTATGAAAAACCGGGAGAAGGCCCTGAAGCGATTTTTAGCTGGAATGATTAAAAATAAACCCGCAGATACCAAACGTCCGCCTTTTTTGCGCTAAAATGTGGCTGAAGTTGGGCTGAACTTTTGATGTACAATCAAACTATAACACAGACCCAAAAACCCTGAGCAGATTCATCACTTCCCATATATAAACAGTGAAGGATTTGCCCAAAAAGGGATGTCGGTGAATTAAGAATCTCCGTCTGTTCGCAGGGGGGAATGTCAAATATTTTTGTTAATAGTAGCAAAGGAAAAAAACAATGGATGCACAGACAATCAAAGAGCGCGTAGCACAGATCGAAGTCAAGCGGGAATCCCTCGTGCGGCTGTTAGATCGATCGGACTTGGGAGCCATGAGAATAGATGTGAGTCAGGCGATCGAAGAAATTGACGATCTCTTAGAAGAATTCAAGCGCACTTTTAACAGTTAGGGCCATTGGGCATGCCCCATGCCCCATGCCCCATTCCTAATGATTAATTCAAAACCATATCCATCAAAATTTGCTGAGAGCTCACCTCCGGGCAATTAGCAGGCGGCCGCCGCTGAGAGTAGTGTCCGGAGGGCTGCAAATCCCAAGCTTGGCGGTTGTCAGCCAGCATTACACCCAAAATTTCTTGCAATTCCTTAGCAATTGTCGGGTCTTCCACTTGAACGATCGCCTCAACCCGTCTGGTGAGATTGCGCTGCATCCAGTCAGCAGAACCAATATACACCTCTTCGTCGCCACCGTTGAAAAAATAAAACATCCGAGAATGCTCTAAAAAGCGGCCGATAATACTGATAACTCGGATATTTTCGCTAACACCCTCAACGCCGGGACGCAAACAGCAAATCCCCCGAATAATCAAATCAATTTTAACTCCCGCTTGCGAAGCTTCGTACAAAGCAACAATGATTTGAGGGTCAACTAAAGCGTTCATTTTAGCGACAATGCGGCCACAGCTACCGATGCCGCCTTCGGCCTGCAAGCGGCAGAATTCTGCCTCGCGGCGGATTAAAGCTAAAAATCGATCGCGCATATTGACCGGTGCCACCAATAATTTGCGATAAGATACCTGTCGCGAATAACCAGTCAAATAATTAAACAAATCCGTCAAATCCGATCCCAAATCCTCGCGACAACTCAACAAACCCACATCGGTATACAGTCCGGCTGTTTTGGGATTGTAATTGCCAGTGCCGATGTGGACATAGCGGCGGATGTACCCGTCCTCGCGACGCACTACCATCACAATTTTGGTGTGGGTTTTGAGTCCCACCAAACCGTAAACTACGTGGACTCCAGCTTGTTCTAACTTGCGAGCCCAATTAATATTATTTTCTTCGTCAAACCTAGCTTTGAGCTCTACTAAAACGGCTACCTGCTTGCCGTTTTCCGCGGCTTGAATTAAGGCGCTGACGATCGGCGAATCACCAGAAGTGCGGTATAAAGTCATCTTAATCGCTAACACGGAGCGATCGTGCGCCGCCTCAGTAATAAACCGCTGCACCGTCGCCGCAAACGAGTGATAGGGATGGTGCAGCATCAAATCCCCCTGCCGGATGGTGGTGAAAATATCCTCGCCCTCTTCAGCATCCAACCTCGATTTGTCTAAAATCCTTGCCGATTCCGAGTTCCGCAAGCGTGGTGGCACAACCGGAGTCCAAGGCGGGTCTTTCAGTTCCGGCACCGGCAGCCCCACAAAAGACATCAAATCCTTGAGGCCTAGCAGCCCCTCTACGACGTAAACATCTTGCTCACCGAGCTCCAGCTCCTCCATCAGCATATCTCGCAGCGCAGGGGGCATAATCGCTTGAATTTCCATCCGCACCGCAGAACCTCCAAACCGGCGCTTGCGGAGTTCTTGTTCTATTGCCAGCAGCAAATCCTCCGCCTCATCTTCCTCCACCGTCAAATCGGAATTGCGAGTAATGCGGAACGGGTGATATTCCTCAACGTCCATCCCCGGAAACAAAGCTTCTAAATTGTGGGCAATCACCTGTTCTAGGGGGACGCCAGTCCAAACCGGAGATTTGCCCCTCTGCTGCCACTGCAAATCCCCCGGTAGCGGCACAAACCTCGGTAAAACCTGCGGTACTTTGACGCGGGCAAACAATTCTTCCCGCGTGTCGGGGTCCCTGACTACTACTGCTAAATTGAGGCTGAGGTTTGAAAGGTAGGGGAATGGGTGGCTGGGGTCAACTGCTAGGGGAGTGAGTACGGGAAATACTTGTTCTTTGAAGTAGCGGTGCAAGTAATTGCGCTGTTCTTGATTGAGGTCAATGTAGTCGAGAATGTAGATTTCGCTTGCTGCTAGTTTCGGCCGCAGGGTTTGCTCAAAATAGGCGTGTTGCTGAGTAACCATCGGCAAAAGCCGCTTGTTCAGGGCATCTAGCTGTTGTTGGGGCGTGCGGCCGTCGGAGGTTAATTTGCTGACTTTTGCGTGTACTTGTTGTTTGAGGGCGCCGACGCGCACCATAAAATATTCGTCTAGGTTGGAGCTAAAAATAGCTAGAAATTTGAGCCTTTCTAGGAGGGGCGTGCGGGGGTCGAGGGCTTCGTGGAGCACGCGGTTATTGAATTCTAGCCAGCTTTGTTCTCGGTTGAAGTAGTATTGGGGGTCGCTGAGGTTGATTTCAGTGTAGGTTTTGGCGGGGGTCTTTTTTGGCTTGGGCATGGTTTGGGGGAGTCTTTGGAAGGCTCGGTGATGGCATCTCTAGAAATAGTATTGTAGGTTAAAGGATTTGTTCGCATCTGCTTTTGGTCGATCGCACGTTTTTGTAATGCCTGTAGGGAAACGGCATTGCCCTTCTTCGTGTCAACTTAAGACTCCAACCTTTGAGAAATCTCATTTTTACCCGAATCTAGATCCCCCTAAATCCCCCTGATTGTTGGGGAGTAGGGATTGACTTTGAGAAGAATCTTGTCCCCCCCTTCGTAGGGGCGGTGCCCCCGTGCCCGCCCTTGGCTAGGGGGGATCGGGCTTTAATAGTCAAACAGCAGTCTGTGACTGGGTTTGAAGTTAAGTGGACACCAAGGGCATTGCCGTGTCCGGCCCCTGGATCACAAACCAATCCCTCCAACCCAACTCTGCACCGCATTCCGCAAGTCCTCTTGATTTGGCCCAAAACCTGTTAAGGGCAATTCCAGCGGTGGGTTAAGCGTGCCATGCTTGATAAAAGTCTGGGTAAGTCATATTTTCGGCACAATTCCAGATGACTCCGTGACATCTTTCATTGCGACCAAAATTATTTTTGTAGATTTCGGAAGTTAGGCGATTTTTCAAACCTGAGACTGCTTTGGCGAAGTGTTTACCTTTCATAATTTCCAGTAAGCTATCTGCCGGGTCAAAAAGAGAATATTCAGGGTTATAATTAGGCATCAACTCTATTAAAGTCGCGATCGCCACTGGGTGATATTTCTCTATTTTCCCTAAGCTAGATGCCGCTCGACACCGGGTATCTGCATTACCTGAATTGCGGATTAACTCGACTAAGGTGGCGATCGCAACTGAGTTATTTTTGTCTATTTCCCCTAAGAATTCTGCCGCTTGAAGCCGGGTATCTGGATCACGTGAAGTGCGGATTAACTCGACGAAAGCGGCGATCGCAACTGGGTTATTTTTGCCTATTTTTTCTAATTTATTTCCCAATTCCCACCGATGATAGGCATTCTCAGAAGTGCCGAGCAACTCGACTAAAGTGGAGATCGCAACTGGGTTATTGTTATCTATTTTCCCTAAGCTAGATACAGCTTGAAGCTGGGTATATTCACTTTGAGAAGTACCGAGCAACTCCACTAAAGCGGAGATTGCCTCTGGGTGATTTTTGCCTATTGCCCCTAAGCTTTTTATCGCTTGACACCGGGTACTTTCAGCACCGGAATTGCGGATTAACTCGACTAAAGCGGCGATCGCAACTGGGTTATTTTTGCCTATTTTACCTAAGCTATCTGCAGCTGACCACCGGGTCCTTTCATTGGAATTGCGGCTTAACTCGACTAAAGCGCTGATTGCAACTGGGTTATCTTTATCTATTTTCCCTAAGCATTCTGCCGCTCGCCACCGGGTAACTTTATTACGACGTGAAGTGCGAATTAACTCGACTAAAGCGGAGATCGCAACTGGGTTATTTTTGCCGATTCTTGCTAATTTTTCTGCTGCTTGATAACGAGTATCTTTAGGACGGTAGTTGCGGATTGACTCCAATAAAGTTTCGATCGCTACCGGGTTATCTTTGTCTATCCTACCTAAAATTTCTGCCGCTCGCTCTTGGGTAACTTTATGATCTGAAGTGCGAATTAACTCGACTAAAGAGGCGATCGCAACTGGATTATTTTTCCCTATTTTCACTAAGCTATATGCCAATATTATACAGGTAGGTACGTTATGCCGAGAGAAATGCGGGTAGAAATGGTTATGATCTGAAGTGCGGATTAGTTCTACTAAAGCTGCAATCGCTTCTGGGCTATCTTTGCCTATTTTTCCCAAGCTATATGCCACTCGCTTCCCGGTCTTTTTCTCAACAGACTTGCGGAGTAACTCGACTAAATTGGCGATCGCAACTGGGTTATTTTTTTCTATTTCCCCTAAGCTCTCTGCCGCTACACACCGGGTATGTTCATCCTGAGAAGTACCGATTAACTCGACTAAATAGGAGATAGTTTCTGGGTGATACTTGCCTATTTTCCCTAAGCTTTTTGTCGCTAGCCTCCGGGTATATTCATCACCTGAATTGCGGATTAACTCGACTAAAGCTGCGATCGCCTTTTCCCGCTCGGTTTCTTTCAGAACTTCCCTTGCTCTATCGACAATTGGATCGAGAAATGTCCGCCAATCCTGTTTTTGCTTATTAAAATAACCAAATCCCCAAATAACAATCTGCGACACAATCTCATCAGCAAGACTACAATCTTTAAACTCAGCAATCCCCGCAGCCGCTAGAAAATATGCCCGATATCCATAAAATTTATCCCACCCAACCTTAAACTTAACCAACGCTTTAATAAACCCTTCCTTCTCTTCCTTCCCTACCTCCTCACGCCCCAACCACAGCAAAATAACCTCCTTCCACTGCTTCTCAAAAATGCGATACCTAGCATCAGGATGTTGCGGATTCTTAGGAATATGATTCAAGAAAAAGTGCCAATCCTCAACCGCCAACGCCGCAAAATATTCCTGAAACGTCGGATGGTAAAAAGCATAAATCCCTTCCAGCGTCTCCCCATCCCTCGCCACTAAATTCAGCCAACCCAAACGACAAGCTAACTCAAACTGCGATGCACCCATCACCCGATATCCCACACTTTCTCGCAACTGAAACCGCGCAGTTTCATTTAACATCCCTGAAAGTGCCAATTTCCCCAAAGCCGCATTCAATTCCTGCTGCTGAATCCAATTCAGGCGCGGTTTTTTCCACTGATAAAAAGTTGTCACAAACCCTTGATAAAGCTTCGCCTTAGTATCCGGTAAATCCCCATCCACCGACTGCCAAGTGCCGCACAATAGCGAACATCTCAGGGGATTTTTCACTAAATCTCGAATTCGCTCTTTTCCTGATGCTGCTAATGCTTCCCGTAGCTGTTGAGAAAGATCCCCCCCAGCAGAGGGCGGACACGGGGGAGGAGAGGGCGGGCACGGGGGCACCGCCCCTACGTCGAGGGGATCTGTAGGGGCGGTGCCCCCGTGCCCGCCCCTGGGGGTTCCAAACCATTTATCAATAAACATTTCCACCTGTTCGGGATAGGAAAACTCCAGAGTGCGATAAGTATCAAAAGTATCCAACGCAGTGCCGATCGCATCCCAAACATTCTGCCGACAACTTAGCACAATTCGCGCCTTTTGAATACAGCCGCCGGTTCTAATTTGCCGCTCAATTTCCGCCAAAGGATTGCCATCTCCCACCGCCATCTCATCCGCCCCATCCAACACCAACCAAACGCGCTCAGCATTAAACTGTGCTACAAAATCATCCTTAATTTCCGCCGTCGCCTCAGCCTTCCCAATTCTATTAATAGCCGCCAGCAGCCAATTGTCAAATAAATAGGTTTCTAATTCCTTCCCCTGCAAATCCGCCAAGGATACCCAAATTAAAATTGCCTCGGAAATTCCCGCCGCTACCCAATTCGCAATCTGCCGCAACAGCGTTGTTTTCCCCGCCCCCGGTTCCCCAATAATTCCTAACCGCTTCCCATTGCTTTTCGGGCTACTTCCTTGCTGAATAACTTGCTCAAGAAACTCGCTGTGTTCAAATTTTTGAGTAACTTCCTTTTCCCGGTATAAATCCGAACCTTCCTCAGCCGCAACATCCTCGCGTCGCTGAGTCACTTTCTGCCGTTCCACCAGTCCCAGCGGCACATAAACATCATCTATTTCATGGTTGCCAAAAGTTAGCTGGTTGCTACTCAGTCGCTGCTGTTCTTTCTCGTCTAATATCTGCTGGCAAATAGCTTGCCAGTCAATCGGCACGTAAGCAATCTGGCTCTTTTCAACTATTTCCTCAAGCAAAGCCTTTAGCTGTTCAATCAAAGCGTAATTTTCGGCGGTTTGGCTATCATTTCGCCTTAAACTTTGCACTGTAAAAATCTGAAACACCTTTTCATTGTCCTTGATTTCCTCGGCAAAGTATGCAGATACTAAGCTCAACAATTTTTCGGTTAATTTAGCTTGATAAAGTGTGACATCACAATCTTTTAGTGCAATTTCCAGCAGTTTACTTTCAACTTCTTGAAAGCGATTTTGGCTTAACTCGTTTCGGGAACTTAGCAGCAATTCTATCTCATCTAAACCTTCTATTGGAATACCTGAAGGGGCTGTTTCTTCGTTAACCTGGTTTATTTCAGATTTTAACTGCTTAATCTTCTTATCTAGCCCTTCTAAATAAGGACGGTCTTGAGGCAAGTAAATAACTATACCTCTAGAAGCCCTGCGAGACGGCTCAACCAATTCTTTATAACATTCCGAGGCGATTTGTTGCTGAGCTTTCAGGAAAGAACGTTTCAGCGCTTTTTCTAAATCGTGATTGACAATTTTACCATTTCGTGATAGATTCTTTACTCCCTTCAAACAGAGATGCTTGACTGCATCATTGGCTTGAGTGCCCACTATCCCATCGAAAGCGACCTTCAGAAGACCTCCCAATATCGCAGCTTCTAGCATTTAACGGTTCTCCTAATTTCAGGCTCCAAGCGGGTTACTTTAATGATAGGCGATCGACTTTGGTTGCGGGCGATCGACCTATGCTGAAATCATCACATCAAAACTTCGATCGTCCGATCAAAAGTCGATCGCTACCACATTGAATTTAGGCAAAACGTTCAACTATTTTTCTAGGATTACCACGAAATCCTCAATCATCACATCAAAAGTTCGAGCCAGCTTGTGGACTGCTGCAAAGTCAACCATTGCCATACCCTGAGAACGGGCATAATTGCTAATGGTACTGTAGCCCACGCCCGATCGCTCCGCAACCTCCTTGAGCGTCCATCCCTTCTCGGCAGCCAACTCTCGAACCCGCAATCTGACTAAGCCTTTGCTCATATTCACTATTTACAAAATTTTGGATTTAGTATAATATATCAAAAAGCGATCGCCCCGGTCATTCGATTTTAGATTTTAGATTTTAGATTTTAGATTGACTCTAAAGATGAATCTGGGAGCTTGAACGTTGGTCGAAAATTTTGCGCCTCTCATGGCAGAAGTCGGGGCTTGTCTCCGTTTTGCGGCGGAGTCAACGAAACTAAAGACGATCGCCAGTTCAAATTAATCCCGACAGATTATTTCTGTCGATCGCACTTAGCAGAGATAGATTTACCTACTACCACCAGATGCAACTACAATGATATCAGAAAATCAGCTAAGATCATCAGCGATCGGCGCATCAAAAATTATTCACAAATCGTCGATCGTCAATCCGCGATCGAGATTTGTCACCGAAGAAACAGTAGCACTCCTGTTCAACATATCACCCGAACAGATATACCGGATCGATTGCTGCCACAACGTGGTGTACGTTCATGCCAAAGGCCTCAGTCGATTTGTCAGCTACGCCGATTTTCCGCCAATCCTAGAAGTAAAACGGCCCTGTGCTCAAGATTTTGTCGCATGGTACAAACGGTGGAAACGGACACAAGCACCAGAATTTTGGACTAAATTCTATACGTACAACTTCAAAACGGCTGTTTCAGTTGACAGCTTGCTTGAGTGGGGTAAATTAGTAGCTACAGTTAAATCGGTAATTTCTGCCTCAGCGCTGCAACAGCTACGAGATGTTTACGCTCAAGAAAAAACATTGATGGAAAATTTTTAAAGCAGGCGGGGCGGGTAAACCCGCAATTGTTGGCGGGAGCATCTCAATGAAAGCAGCAAAGCTCGAAATTGGAATTACGAGTCAGGAGTCAGGAGCCAGGAGAAAAGAGTCAGAAGGAAGAAGAAAGAAGTGTTTTTGCAAATATGAGATGCTCCCATTGTTTGCCACCAGGAAGATAAATGTAAGGTGCGCTTCGGCGCACCCTACGGGATAGAGGTTCCGATCAAAACTCTTCTTTACCTTCCAATCCCCACATATTGGAAACCAGCGGCTTCTAAAGCCTTCTTGTCTAAGAAATTGCGGCCATCAATCATCACCGGATGGTTCATCAACTTCGCCATTTTATCGTAATCTAAATTGCGGAACTGTTCCCAGTCAGTCACCAACACCAAAGCATCGCAACCGTCTGCCAGTCTTTCCGGGTCAGTTTCTACCAAAACTCCCGACAAACCGTGACGCATCCCAGTTTGAGAAACAATCGGATCGTAAGCTTTAACTTTCGCTCCCAACCGATTCAAATTCTCGATTAAAATCAGCGCTGGAGCATCCCGCAAATCGTCAGTATCCGGCTTGAAAGTCAAACCCAAAAGTCCGACTGTTTTACCTTTGAGAATCTTCAAAACGTGCTGCAACTTTTCAATAGCAATGAACCGCTGGCGTTGGTTAACTTCCACTGCCGCTTTCAGCAAATGCGCCTCGTAACCGTAATCGTCAGCAGTGTGAACTAAAGCTGAGACATCTTTGGGGAAACAAGAACCGCCCCAACCAATGCCAGCTTGCAAAAACTTGTTGCCAATCCGTGAATCTAAACCGATACCTCGGGCAACTTGACTAACATCTGCACCGACACGATCGCAAATGTTAGCAACTTCATTAATAAAGCTAATCTTCGTAGCCAAAAAAGCATTAGCTGCGTACTTAATCATCTCCGCTGAACTGATATCAGTCATCACCACAGGAACTTCCGGCAAAGACGGATTTTCTGCGAACTTGCGATCGACAATCGGCCGGTATAACTGTAGCATCAGATCCATAGCCCGCCGAGAGTTGCTGCCGAGAACAATGCGATCGGGATTAAAAGTATCGAAAACAGCACAGCCCTCCCGCAAAAACTCCGGGTTGCTAACCACATCAAATTGAACACCTTTTTTTGCTGCTACTTCCTCACCAGTAACCTCGTCACCGCTGTGAGGTTTTTGACGTTCCGCCAAACCGTCTAGTACAATTCTTCGCACCCAGTCCCCGGAACCGATGGGCACTGTAGATTTATTGACAATGACTTTGTAATCGCCATCGAGGTGAGCTCCAATTCCACGAGCAACCGCTTCCACGTAGCGAGTATCGCTTTCTCCAGTAGGCAAAGGAGGCGTCCCCACGGCAATAAACAAAATATCCCCGTGAGACACTCCCGCTGCTAAATCCGAAGTAAATTCTAGATTGCCAGATGCAGATGCAGAGGACATTAATTCAGACAGTCCAGGTTCAAAAATAGGCGACTGTCCCGACTTCATTAATTTAACTTTTTCTTCGTTGTTGTCTACGCAAATCACGTGGTGGCCGATGTGGGCCAAACAAGTGCCGGTGACTAAGCCAACATATCCTGTACCGATGACGCAAACTTGCATACAAATGTCCTCAAAGCTAGTAAATAAATCAGATGAAAACGAAGGAAGAAGGAAGAAGGAAGAAGGAAGAAGGAAAAATATCTTGTAGGGGTAGCGCCCCCGTGCCTACCCCTAGAGGGCAACCACGGGGGGTTTGCCCCTACCAATCTCTGGGCCAACCACGGGGGATTTGTAGGGGCAAATCCCCCGTCTCTACTTTTGGTTTCCCTCGATGCGATCGCGAAAATCCTTGATAGTCAACTCTAAACCTTGATCCAGCGGCACAGTTGGCTCCCACCCCAACCAAGTTTTAGCACGAGTAATATCCGGTTGTCGCTGTTTTGGATCGTCTTCCGGCAGCGGTTTAAAGATAATTTCTGCCCCTGGATTAATCGTGTTTTGAATTTTTTGTGCCAGTTCCAATATAGTGTATTCGCCGGGATTCCCCAAATTCATCGGCCCGATTTTGTCGCTATTCATCAAACGAATAAATCCTTCCACCAAATCAGAAACGTAGCAGAAACTCCGTGTTTGAGAACCGTCGCCGTATACAGTCAGTGGTTGATTCCGCAAAGCTTGAGCAATAAAATTGCTGACTACTCTGCCGTCATTTTCCAACATCCGCGGGCCATAGGTATTATGACAGCAAACGCAGTAAGTACCGCCTACAAAATTCTCTCCGTCGGGAACAGAAAAGTCGTATACATCCTCATCGATTTCAAACTCTTCTATGGCTTTAACTTTTGCCCAAGCTAAATCCCCTGTGATTTGAGCTTGCAGTTTTTGTTTAGCATTAGCCAGATTGAGAATGCTGTACTCGTCCAACCCTTGAACCGTTATCCGGTAAGACTTGTATTTTTTGCTGTCTCCTTTTCGCACTGTTGTCTCGAATTCCGACACACTTCCAACTATCCCGAATTTAGCTAGAATTAGCACTAGTTTTTCAATGATTTTTTGGCTGGAACTGTTAAACACTAGCAGCGAACCCGTTGTTTTCGCGTCGTGATTCCCGTCGCCTTCCCAGAAACCGTGTAAAAAGTGAACTAACTGTTCTTTGGGAAGTTGCAAAATCCAATTGGGTATATCTTTTTTGGTGCTTAATTCTTTGCCAAACCCCAAAATATTGACAACTAGATCGACTATTATTTTTGACCTGACGTTAACCGATGGCGCTCTTTTCTCCTCTTTGTCAAATCTGATTTCGCACTCGCAGCCAAATAACTCTCGCGTCACCCGGATCAGCTTTTCCAGATATTTGACATTTGAGCTAAATACGAGCTGGCGGTCTTTTTCTGTATGAACCAAACAGCCTTCTGCTAAGTAAAATCCCAAAAACCACAGGAAATCACTGACATTTTTGATGTAATTGTTGATTGCTTTGACGGATTGATAGCCAGCTATTTTGTCTTTTTGGGTCAAAGGCAATCCCAATTCTTGCCAAAGTTGCCAGGGGATTTTGTTGCCTGCTTCGTATTTTTTGATGGTGCTGAAGTATTGGCGATTGCTGATTCCTTTTCGAGCGAAATATCCATATATCTGCTCTCGGAATTTTTCTAAGTATGCGATCGCATCCTCGCTGATTACCCACAGCCCTGGTGCATTAACTTTATCGCTGATGTAAAAAGGTTCCAAGGGACGATCGATAAAAGGAAGGTAACTGGGAACAGCTACATCATCCCCAACCTTTAAGTCTTTGCCAAATACGGCTTGAGGCAACCCTTGGCTGTCGCGAGTAAACAAACTGTGGTCTTCAGTAATTTTTACTTGTTTGCCCCAGGTGGTTGCAATTTTATACCCTTTCTTCGTCACTTTGTGTTTCCAAATTGCCGAGATTGGTTTTAAGCGCATTTTTCCCTGTTCGTCAAAGCAAGGAACTGAAACATTTGATATGTCACCTCCGATCCGGCTGTAGCATTCCTCAAATGTTTCGTAATAAAGTCGATCTCCTTTGTAATAGAGAACTTTTTGATCGCCTGTCAAACTGTTAAAAATTCGCACAACTCGAATGTCTACACCATTTTGACGGTGGTAATCAAAAGATAAGGTTTCAGCTACTCGCTTCCCTTCGTCGTAACACGATCTGATCCCGATACAATTAACGTTGCCGCGATAATCTTCTGTTTGTGGATGTACGTCAGGATCTCCGTACACTTCGGAAGTGGAAGCGAGAAAGAATCTTGCTTTTACCCGTTTAGCCAATCCCAACATATTCATCGTGCCGATGACGTTTGTTTTAATTGTCTTGACAGGGTTGTACTGATAGTGTATTGGGGAAGCGGGACAAGCCAGATGGTAAATCTGATCTACTTCTAACCGAATCGGTTCCGTGATGTCGTGGCGGATCAGCTCAAAATACGGGTTGTCCAACCATTTGAGGATATTGCGTTTAGTCCCGGTGTAAAAATTATCCAGGCAGACTACCTCATGTCCTTGGGCCATTAAGCGATCGATTAGGTGGGAACCGAGGAAACCCGCGCCGCCTGTGACTAAAATTCTCATTGTGGAAACTGCCGTTCTGTTTAGGGGTAGGACTGGAGTACAAAAATTCAGTCGCTCGAATGAAACTTACTAATAGAATAACAAAATTGCGATCGCCCATGTAAACACTTCTGCGTCACCTTTATTAAATCTTTAATTAACTTAGCATTTGCCAATACTTTGAACAAAGTGCTATAATTCGTAAATGTCAGCTAGCAATTTTTAGTGAAGCTTCAATATTTTCGCAAAAATACTGTTGACAATAATTCACTTTTGAGTTAATAGGTATTAATTGTTTGTTTGTTGTGATTGGTGAGGCGATCGCTTCTGTCTTGAGTTATCTAAGAAAAGGCTGATTCCCTAGGTATGGCTACGCTTCACGGGCTTGTTTGAGAATAGGTTAATCCAGTTTATGTAAACAGGGCTGACGCGCGTCAATCGATTTTAGATTTTAGATTTTAGATTTTAGAATTGACTTGCGCGAGATAAATGCGGGGGCTCTTCTGATTTTAGATTTTAGATTTTGGATTGATTCCACGGATAAATCACGTGGCGGATACCACCTTTGAAATTCTTGGTCAGAGGCTAGAAACCTTGTTTATTCGTAGATAAAGTTGAGCAAGCAAATATTTTTCCGAGAAACCCGGTTTATTTGGCCTTAGTCGCGATCGACTAACTGCGACGACGGTAATTAGAATTATACAGTATCGCTATCCGATCGCGGTGGAATCTCAGCAGCAGTTAAAGTCACGATTATTTTTAAGAAGACTTTGGGTATTCATGAGGTATAAATGTCTGTTGACTACCTTTAAGATTCTGTTTCATCACCCGAAGCAGACGATTATCCATTGGCTGTGTATCTTGGGTGAAAAATTCATGAAGTACCTGCACTTTGCCTGCATAGTCTCGATCGGCTTTACAAATTACAATTCCTGCATGATTTGAGGTTGTAGAATGGAGATTGATGAAATCTTGACGATTTTCTGTAATGACTACTCGCCCTGCATTTGTCGCGTACATCAAGACTTCATCATCGGGAATTTTTTGATTGGCTTGTCCAGCTTCATAGGATGTCAAAACATCATAGCCACGCGCTCGCAGTAAATCAACCATTGCGATCGGAAAGTTTTCATTCGAGTAAAACTTTAGCATTTTTAGTTACTCATTTTCAGCAAGCCACAGCTCGATTTCTTCTCGGTTGTGTTCGTAATAGTTCGCAACCGCTTGCAAATCTTGAAGGGTGAGTCCTGGATAATTATAGAGAAGTTCGGATTCAGTTGCGCCCTGTTGTTGGTAGGCGATAATCGTCCAGACGGGAATGCGGGTATCGCGAATTCGCGCTGCACCGCCACAAATTCCTGGAGTTTTGTGAATGGGATTCTGAAGGGTTTGGATGAATTGTAGGGTTTGTGCTAGCAAGTCATCAGGCAGTGTTTCAATGGTTTGGAGAAGTTGTTCTTTGATGGTCATAATCGATCGCCAAAATCTCAAAGAGTTGCGGGCTTTTTAGTGAGTTCTAGAAGTTGCCAAAGCAGTTCGGGCAAGCGATTTTGCAGAGGTTCTAGACGTTGAGCCAGTTCGTCGGGAATTTGAAGGGTAATTGTTGCCATGTTTTTTAGTGACTGACGCTCTCATTGAATCCTAGCACAAGAGAAGTGCGATCGCCCCGCGCGATCGGGTAAAGGTGCGATCGCACTTCCTGATTTTAGTCGCTTCACCCTACCAATCTGTTGAATTGTGGCAAAATTTTAGTTACCGTTGTTATCGTTGATGTCTAGATTTTGTATTGAGAGTTCTGAAGGTAGCGGTACAGTTATTTGTAGGTATACACCAATTTTTATTTGATTATTCTCAAAAGTTATATTAGTTACATTGACTTTACTATTTTCAGATAAACCGTCTTGAATAGGGAATTTAGCAGGTGGCTGAGTTTTATATCCAGCATCCTCAAGCCATTCAGCAATATTTCTCCAATTTTCTATTTTTTCAACGCCTTTACCCACCAGACTTTTGACGTACTTATATAAGGTAGCGCATAGGTCAGTTTCAACTCCCTTGGGGTTCTTTTGGCGTTTTTCCGCTATTTCTCCGGGACTATGACCGCACAGAAGCCCCCGCAGGTGAAGCTTTTCCATTGGGGTGAGGCGTTTTCCCTTGGCTGAGGCCAGGTCTGCGTAGAGGTTTTCTAAGTCCCAGTGGTTTGCGGCTTCGGTAAATTGCTCGTCGGCTGGCGGCATAGGGGAGTGGGGTAAAAATTCCTGATGAAAGTCTAACATAATTACTGATGAGTGTAAGATAAAAGCTATGGTTAGTTAGATTATTATAAGTAGAATATCCCGAGTCTACGTGCAATGAGCCAAAATGACGAGAGAGGTAGCTTGAAGTAGCTAATAACGGGACTTAAACAAATTTTAAGCCCAAACAAAGCCTAAACTGGCTTTATAAGCGGAGAATACGTCCCAATTTTGGTTCAACCATTTCACAAACCTAAAAGATATGGCTGTCCGAAATGCTTCGAGTGCATCACTAAAAGTGTTTAAAGGTTTGTTTGCCCATTTGCGCCTTAATCCTCCTGTTAAGGTATGCCAGAGAATGAAAGTGTAGGCACAAAACACCATAATGAAATGTCTTTTCAGGCTGATTTCATCTCTGACTTGATATTCATTTAACCCCAACCAGCCCTTGGCTTCCCGATAGAAAACTTCGACCCAATTTCTTTGTGAATAAGTTTTCACTATCCACTCCTCTGTCGCTGTTGATAAGTCAACATTACTTATCAAATAATCTATTTCAGTGGCGGCATCGAAAGTTTCTGCATTCATGACGATAGCTATTACTTTCTTACCCGTGCATTTTGATAACTCGACTTCTTTAATTGCCACCCATACTGTTCTCGGTCGTTCGAGAGCCAGTTGAATTTTTTTGAAAGCTTCTACAGGTAAAGCTTTCGCTAAATTATCTACTCTCCTTTCTTCTGTTTCATCTACTGTTTTTTTTATTATTACTTTGCGATTCTTGGCAATTCCTCCGATATATTTTAATTTTCGGTTTTCTAATTCTTGTAAAAAACTGGTGTTATTACCATACCCTGCATCCATCAACACTATTCCTGGTTTATAGCCTCTCGCTAAGGTTTTGTCGATTAAATTTATGGCTATTTCTGGCTTTTTCTTGAATTCTGGGTCTTCCTCTCCCTCTGGTAATGAG
>NZ_JAUBUJ010000020.1:67564-97011 GCF_036705405.1 Microcoleus sp. B13-B6 | reverse complement strand
CCGCCACGTGATTTATCCGTGGAATCAATCCAAAATCGAAAATCAAAAATCCTCAAGCCCCCGCATTTATCCGTGGGGTCGCCTCTAAAATCTCAAATCTAAAATCTCAAATCGATTGACGCTACCCATACCTGCCGCTGCACCTCGGCCTCATCAGCTACACCCCTAACTTTTTCGTTGTTAACTGCCCCAGATTTACGTCAAATGTAACGAAATATTACAAGATGACGCTAAAGCAGCATAGAGGCTTGACAGCAAAGAATTAAGCGGCTAATCTGATATACATACCCGGGTAAGTCAATTCACTGTCATATGCAAGAAAAGCAAAAAGTTACATTGTATCTTCCACCAGAACTGCATCGCCAGCTCAAAATCCGAGCCGCAGTCGAAACTGAACCGATGTCATCAATTGCAGAAAGGGCAATTGTCTTCTACCTAGGAAATCCCGAACTGGTTGACGAAGTAGAAGCCTCCTACGGACAAACCCATCGGGTATACAACTGTCCAGAATGCACGGGTTCAGTAGTAATGCGAGATGGAGAACTGGCATCCGTAACAAGTCAGCCGAGCGTATTGGCTGAACAGGATCTTCCAGTAAAGCAGGTGTCGGGCGTCAGTGCCAGCACGGCCAAACCGGGAGAGGAAGAATTGGTTCCCTGCTAAGAATGCCTTGCTTCCCCAAAAAGCTAAAACTGAACATTTCAGTAACAGGGCTAATGGCAGCATTGAGATTCAGCAAAGATAGCACCGTCTCTAGTGGGTCGAGGAATATGCAAGAAGAGATCAGTATTCTAATCCAAGCTCAATATCCTCTGATCTACCTCGTGACATCCGAGGAAGAGCGGTGTGAGCAAGCAATTTCGACAATAGCTCAAGCGAAACCACAGCGACGAGTATTTATCTGGACTGTAACTCACGGCATTGTGGAGTATGGTCAACCCCGCACCACCACCCAACACAACACCGTCTCGCCAGAGGCAGCAATTGAATGGGTGATCAGGCAGCGAGAACCCAACAGTAACGCTAGCATCTACATTTTCAAAGATTTGCATCCTTTTATAGATTCTCCTCCGGTAACGAGGTGGTTGCGCGATGCGATCGCCCACTTCAAAGGAACGCAAAAGACAATTATACTGATGTCTCCTTTGCAGCAAATTCCGATCGAGCTAGAAAAGGAAGTAGTGGTATTAGACTTCGCGTTGCCAGACATGAAGGAACTAAACCAAGTATTGTCTGGTCAGTTGGAGCAAACGAAATCGCGACGCATTACCACAGAAGGGCGAGAAAAACTTTTAAAAGCAGCCTTGGGATTGACCAAGGACGAAGCTGAAAAAGTTTATCGCAAAGCCCAAGTTTCGACTGGGCGCCTCACAGAAGAAGAAGTAGACATAGTTCTTTCGGAGAAAAAGCAATTAATTCGGCGCAACGGCATTCTAGAGTTCATTGAAGAAGACGAAACCCTGGATGCAGTCGGCGGTTTAGAAGAGCTGAAGCGGTGGCTGAGACAGCGTTCCAACGCCTTTACAGAAAGGGCGAGAGAATACGGCCTGCCCCAACCAAAAGGGATGTTAATTCTCGGCGTACCCGGATGCGGAAAATCGCTGATTGCTAAGACCACCTCCCGCCTCTGGGGACTGCCCCTGCTGAGGCTAGATATGGGTAGAGTCTACGACGGCTCGATGGTGGGTCGATCGGAAGCAAACCTCCGCAATGCCCTCAAAACCGCAGAATCGATCTCTCCAGCCCTCCTCTTCATCGACGAACTAGACAAAGCCTTTGCAGGAGGCACTGGTTCGGCCGACTCAGACGGAGGCACCTCCAGCCGGATTTTCGGTTCGTTCCTCACTTGGATGCAAGAAAAGACTTCCCCAGTCTTCGTAATGGCAACAGCCAACCGAATCGAGCGGTTGCCGGGAGAATTCTTGAGGAAAGGCCGATTCGACGAACTCTTCTTTGTTGATCTGCCTACCAAAGAAGAACGCCAAGATATATTTAAGATTCACCTGTCAAAGCGCCGTCGGGAAATTACTCGCTTCGATTTAGAGCAACTTTCCAATGTTTCCGAGGGCTTTTCAGGTGCAGAGATTGAGCAAGCGCTAGTAGCCGCAATGTACGAAGCCTTCGCTCAAGATCGAGAGTTTACGCAGCTAGACATCATCGCGGCCATTAAATCCACAATGCCACTGTCTAAAACAATGACCGAACAGGTCACCGCCCTGCGAGATTGGGCTAGACAGCGTGCACGGCCCGCTGCGTCTTCCGTCGCTGAATACCAGCGAATGGAATTCTAAAAGCTTTCTCCTGGTCCAAACAGGAGCAAAGGCTAGCAACAGCTAGCAGTTCGATTCAAGAGCCGCCCAGCGGCACCGTTAAATCCAGACCGTTGTTGTTTCTCTCTCAGTTGTATTAGGAGGAAATCCAATGTCTCACTTTAGCACACTGCGTACCAAAATCACCGATGCCGAAATCCTGAAAGCTTCCCTGCGCGACTTGGGCATTTCAGTCAAGTCAGAAGCTGATGTTCGTGGCTATAACGGTCAGCGCGTTCGCTCCGACATCGTGGCGATTCTGGAAGGCGAATATGACCTCGGTTGGTCTCGCAATAGCGATGGTTCCTTTGACCTGATTGCCGACCTCTGGGGTGTCGCCAAAAAGCACAATCAAACTGAGTTAATCAACTCCATCAACCAGAAGTACGCAGTTAACAAGACCTTGGCAGCAGTCAAGCAGCGCGGTTTGCAAAATGCCAACGTTAAGCTGGTAGTGCAAAACTAATTGATCTGCATGTTTCCAAGCTCGCGGGTTAACCAAACAAACGGGTTAACCCGTTTTTAGCTAGCTAGGATGTAGAGCGGGGTCTTTGGGTCGCCACATACATTTTTAGCACCCCCAAGCAGCAGCTTTCAACCTGAAAGCTGCTGCTTTATGCTTTAATGGTCGGCTACCTAATGCTTGGGGGAATCGTCGATCGTTTGTTGATAAATTTCAAGCATTCGATCGACTTTGTGTTCCCAATCAAAATGCTGCCGGACTCGTTCCCGTCCCGCACAACCCATACTCTGCCGCAATTCTGGTGACTGGGCGAGCTTGAGCATCGCATCTGTCAGTCCCTTGACAAAGCCTTCTCTGGAAGCGGGTTCTACTAAAATACCGCAAGTGGAATTCAGATAATCTGCAGGGCCGCCCCAGTTCGTTGCTAAGTAGTTAAGCAAAATTAATTACATAGGGCTTGCTGAATAAGCCTAAAACCCTTACCTGAAAAGACTTTGACTCGCGAGCGGCGCGGATAAAGTGTAAGACTATGAGCTAAAATTAGTCAAAAGCCATGCACAGTATCACTTTCGTTGATGTACCGAAAACTTGACCCAACCCCAAAAGCACCGTCCAACTTTGACCTTAACGGACAGGGACAATTATCAGAGAATAATCGTTGGGTAATCATGGCAAAAATAATTCCGTGGTCAGAATTTGAAGTAGAATATGCCAAAAATTTCACCTGTTCAACGGGAGCGCCCGCCAAATCGTTTCGTATGGCCTTGGGGGCATTAATAATCAAAGAAAGATTAGGAACTAGCGACGCCGAAACAGTAGAACAAATAAGAGAAAACCCATACCTACAATACTTCCTAGGTCTGAGTGGTTATAGTAATGAAGCACCATTTGACTCATCCATGTTCGTTTATTTTCGGCAAAGAATAGGTGTCAACCTCGTCAATAAAATCAATGAAAAAATGGTCAAAAACCAGACCCAAGTGCAAGGAGAGGAAGTAGAAAAAAGTCATCAGACCTAAGTGAGCCTAAGAATCAAGGAAAATTAATATTAGACGCAACCTGCGCGCCATCCGACATTAAATATCCGACGGATTTAGGACTATTAAATCAAGCAAGAGAACATACAGAAAAAATCATAGATGCTCTACACAATCAAATTCAGTCACCCGTAAAAAAAAAGCCGATCGCATATCGAAACCGAGCCAGGAAAGAATACCTAACTCTAGCAAAAAAACGCAAACCACAACGAAAAGAAAGAATAAAAGCCATTAAAAAACAACTGCAATACATCCAAAGAAATTTGACGAATATAGAGCGAATGGGTGAGCTACAGTTGCTGAGTAAATCTCATTATAAAATGCTGTTAGTAGTTGCAGAAGTCTACCGTCAACAGTTGTCAATGTATGAAAAGAAAGAACATAGTATTCCCGACAGTTGGATAAGTTTAAAGCAACCACATATCCGCCCCATTGTCAGAGGGAAAGCCGGGAAATCCGTTGAATTCGGGGCAAAACTGTCAGCCAGTTGTCGAAATGGGTACGTATTTTTAGACCGAATTAGTTGGGATAATTTCAACGAATCAGGAGACTTAAAAATACGGTAGTAATAAATATGTAGTGATTAGATATTTATTGGCTCAAAACATAGTTGTAATGATGGATAAAATACCCAATAGCACCAATATGGTTTTCTAACTTTTTAGAAAATGAAAGAGTCTTTCTTACGATCCGAGAAACACGTTGGCGCAAAGTATTATTAAATCTTTCAATGTGATTAGTTTTTCCACTATCTTTACCAACTGGCTGATGGCGTAGCGAAGGAAAAATACAAGCATATGCAGCCCAAAAATCTGTATAGCAAACAGCACATTGTCGATATACAGGAGGTAGAGAATTCCATAATTGTTTTGCTCCTTCTTCGCTACGAGCGCCAATATAAACACCAATAATTTCTCTGGTCTCTGGGAGCATCTCATATTTGTAAAAATACTTCTTCTGGCTCCTTCCTTCTTGTGGCTCCTTCCTTCTTCCTCTTTCCTTCTGCCTCCTGCCTCCTGCCTCCTGCCTCAAAACTCCAATTTCTAGCTTGGCCGCAAAGGTGAGATGCTCCCTGGTCTCTCTATCCATTGCTAACCACACCCATTGCTTATTTTTTTTGCAATCTACAAATGACCAAAGTTCATCACATTCAACATTCAATCTGACTTTTTTTTTAGGTTTAACCTTTACTGTTCGTTCGATTGAGGCATATTTATTATTTACGTAATCCTGTAACCATTTTTGAGAAACACCCGTGCTTCTAGCTATACCAGCCAACGAAATCTTATCCAAAAGAAGTCGATCGATTAAATATGATTGTTTGTGAGGTAATTACTTTGTTGGTCGGATTTTCGACAAATTGGCGACCGCAACTTTGACATTTGTATTTTGGTTTTTTATTATGAATTCTACCATTTTTAACTA
Organism: Microcoleus sp. B13-B6; assembly: GCF_036705405.1. NCBI lineage: Bacteria > Bacillati > Cyanobacteriota > Cyanophyceae > Oscillatoriales > Microcoleaceae > Microcoleus > Microcoleus sp. B13-B6. The sequence continues at coordinate 91,777 of NZ_JAUBUJ010000020.1, read as the reverse complement.
TGTGATTTGAACCACAATCAGGGCAATTTGGTCGTGAGGGTAGCATATTCTATGACTAAACTAATATTGGCAGATACCACGGATTCCAGTAATAGTTACTTATGATAGCCTAACTGTAACTCAATCTACATTCGAGCGCGTAAAGAAATATTAAAATCACAAAATTTGATTGTGTTATTTATAAAATAATCTTATGTATTCAATTACTGTAATTAAACTTCACTACATATTTATTACTACCAAATTGAGCAAATTCTTGTCTGGCCGTTTCTTGAAAGCCTGGTGGAAATGGGATGCCCCCATTCACAGGCACTAGAATAAAAGGAGTCTGCTGACACACACTGACTACCTTAAACGGATATCGGGGCATCATCGGGGTAATTGCATGAACTATGTCATAATCTCCGTTGAGAATTTTCCCTTTAAATTTTTGGTAGACTTGCTGATTAAACTCTGCATAAATTGGGTAGCTCAAGGCATTATAAAGAGGCCAATTTACTCGCCCGTTAGCCGTAATCTTGGCTACTATTTTATAATACTGTTTGTTAAAATTTCCTTCTTCCAGCTAGAAAATATTTTCGTATTCCGGGTGTTTTTCGAGAGCGGGTTTATTTCTAATATGGGTAACGAGGGTTGCATCAACTAAGTTGTTAATTTTTTGAAAAAAATTGTATCCCACCAAAGGTACAGATGCCCAGTCAGGATTGCACTGCTCTACAATTAGTAAAACTTTTAATTTTTTATTACTCATTTGTTTGCTACTCAGGGGTGGATTTTCTGGCACGTTACCTGTAATTCTAGCTGGCTGAATTAATAGAGTTGGTTGTTTTGTATTCGATTAGTTTGCTCTGCTGCCCCAACAATCGGCGCTGGTGAAACTGGATTTGACCTTGTAGCTGGGGAAATTTGGCTAATACGCATGACAAAGCGTAGATGGCTGCGTCTTTAGTTGTGAGATCCCGATGCTTTATATAATAGTTATAGGTGCGATAGGTTGCTAAGGGGTAGCCACTCAATAGTAACAAGCTCCAGCCTTTTGTCGGCCATGTCATTGCCAAGGCTAGGGCTGGTAAGACTAATCCCCACAGCCAGGTGCTTCGGGTTTCTTTGACCCAATGGCGCTCTGGTTCGCTGCCGTGCATCCAGGAACCCTCGGCATAGGCGTGACCCGCTCTTTGAGCCCGCTTCCACCACTGAGAGAAACTGCTCATTTGCGCGTCGTGCAGGGTCATTTCTACATCTAAGCGGAGGATTTTCCAACCTTTTTGGCGCAACCGCAAGCACAGTTCGGGTTCTTCGCCGGCTATTAGTGTGGGATTGAAACCTTCGACTTGCTCAAATGCTGCCGCGCGCATCATGGAATCGCCACCGCAGGCTTTGGTTTCGCCGATGGGGGTATCCCACTCGATGTCGCACAATTGGTTGTAGATGCTGGCTTCGGGGTATCGTTCGCGCCTGCGCCCGCATACTGCTGCTACCTCGGGTTTGGCTGTGAGTTCGCTGTAGGCCCGATCGATCCAGCCGTCAACGATTTCGCAGTCGCCGTCTACAAATTGGACAAATTCGATGTCTGGAACTAATTGCAGCAAGCGGGCAAAGCCTTCATTTCTGGCGCGTGCTGCGGTAAACGGTATAGATAGGTCGAGTTCAACTGTATCGGCTCCGATCGATCGGGCTAAATCTAGGCTACCGTCTGTTGAGCCGGAATCGACATAGACGACGCGGGCAACTTTGTCTGTGGCAGACACTAGGCATTGGCGGAGGCGCTGCCCTTCATTTCGTCCGATCGCCACTAATCCCACTTGTTTCAACTCTTACCTCTAAAATTCGACTACTGAGCAGTTCCTTTTATATTTTAATAAAAGTCGAGCTAATTTCCTAATTTTTCTGCGACTTATAGAAATTATTTTTCAGACTCCCTGGGTTTTTTTTTCGATTATTTTTGCCGGTATTCCCACAGCGGTTGCACCTGGTGGCACGTCACAAATCACCACAGCATTGGCACCAATCAAAGCATGATCGCCGATCGTTACGGAGCGAATAATTTTCGCTCCTGCACCGATATCGACGTGACCGCCGATTTTGACATCACCAACAATTGTCACCTGTTGAAGAATCAGACAGTTAGGGCCAATGGAAGCACTGGGATGAATGACAATGCCATTAGGATGAGGCAGCACCAGTCCTCCTTGTATTTGGCAGTTTAAAGGGATGTCTGTTGCAGTTACCACGCTCCAAAATCGATACTGAATAACGTTCCAACGGCATAAAATATATCCTGCAATTCCACCCTGCTTCTGCCACTTTTGATAGTTGCGGATAGATTTGAGCAGTTGGCGACTGGGTTCCCACCAGTTGCTGGGTTTTTCGCGGCTCCAGTCTGCTTCTGTAGCAGAAACGATTGGCTTAGTGATTGACTCAACCATTATTTGTGGAATATTTTGATGATGTTGACAATTGTGCCTATGTGTGGAGTTTGCCTTAACAGCCATCTTTAACTTGAGTAGGTAGATTGATGGAATCTCCGCAGAGTTATAGGAGAAGGAAAAGGCAGAAGGAAGACAATGATTTAAGTATTGTTTTCAGCAGGGCGGGATTTGATAATTTTGGCTGGGATACCAACGGCAGTTTGACCTGCGGGAACATCTGATAAAACTACAGCATTGGCACCGATATTTACGTCGTCTCCCAAGTTTACTTTTCCGAGGATTTTTGCGCCAGCGCCGACGTTAACCCGATCGCCCAATTGAGGAGATTCTAGCGGTTTGTCCAAATAGCGGTTTCCCAAAGTTACGCCTTGGCGGATAATGCAGTCGTCGCCGATCGTACAATATCCGTGAATAATAATAGCGTTTTGATGTTCAATCACCACGCGACGACCGAGCTTCACAGTGTAAGGCAAATCTATCCCGTAACTATTGCGGACTTTTCGGTAGAGCGATCGATAAATAATGCTCAAAGGAGCTCGCAGTAATTTCGGTTCTACCTGCATTCTCCAGACGCCAAAACGCTGCACTGCTACGGCGCGAAATCCCGGTTTTGTCCAATCTCGACCATGAGCAATCCAGTCTTCTTTAATTTGCTGCCACAGTCCCATGCCGGGGTTTTCTACTTGATTTTCACTGGTGATTAAGTTTTGCTCAGTTACCATAAGCTCTAATTCACACTATTTCTTGTTTACTGTATTGCTAGATGCCCACGATATTAATTGGTTAATCAGGTTTTTGAGAAAAAAGCAACCCGGTTTTATCGCTCAAGAATACTAATTCCTGGTCTGCCTCTGCAAATATTTTGCTTTGCCTAGGTTAACCTGGTTTAGTTGGCTTTTACCGATTTACCAACTCCCTTTAAAAGTTTTTGGATTTTTCAATCTTACCCCCCTTAAAAAATACACTATTTAATACAAAATCCCTCAGCAATTGTGGTGGATCGCCATCTGGTTTGCCTTGAAGTACGCGACGCACCCTCCAGGCTGCAAAACCTGAAGCCCAGGATACATCAGTTAATGCTGTGTAAACCAAGCCGTAGTTTTTGATAAAGTACCTACGCCGGGAATCAAACCAATAAGTCGGCAGCCGCTTGGCGGGCTTTTTGGTGTCAGTGACGCCTGAGCTTTGGCCGACTAAGTGCACCACGCGACTTTCGGGTACGTACCAGCAACTCCAGCCAGCTTTGTTCGCTTGCAGACAAAAGTCCATTTCTTCGCAGTACATGAAATAAGCTTCATCCATCAAGCCAATCTTTTCAAATACTTCGCGACGGACGATCATGCTGGCTCCAGCTACCCAATCAGTTTGACAGGTTTCTTGGGAAATGGGAGGCGCTGCGGCCCAGTTGGCTAATAACTTGGATATAAAGCCTGTCCGCCAACCAAAATCGAGTTCCGTCAAGATGTTGTGAAACCGAAAAGCTGACTCCTGGGGCGTGCCGTCGGGGTCTTCCAAGCGGCTGCCGGCGATGCCGGCTTCGGGATGAGTGTCCATGAAATCGACGAGGGCTTTGAGGGCACCGGGGCGAACTATGGTGTCTGGGTTGAGCAGCAGGAAGTAAGGGGGGGGATTGGTGGATTGGAGGGCGGGACGGATCAGGGCGTTGTTGCCGAAGGCAAATCCGCCGTTGCGGTCTAGGGGAACGAAGGATGCCCATTCATTCCAGCCTTCTGAGGCGATCGCACTACTAATTTCTTCGACGGAGCGATCGCCTGAAGCATTGTCGGCAACTACAACTCGCATACCGGGCAGCGATTGAACTTCGCTAACTAGAGAGCGCAAGCAGTCTATTGTCAAACTAGAGGTTCGGTAGTTAACAATGACAACCAGCAGTGGATAGGGGTGATTGGAGTCGCTGGCCTTCGACATAAGTACCGTTGTTTGTTTAACAACTTTTTAGCTCAAGTTGTACCGATCTGGCAAGCTGGAGCGATCGCTAATAGTATTTTTATTTATTTCGGTGAGGGAGACTGTTTTTTCCGCCATATTTCCGAAGTATCGCCGCTCTGGATCACAGTCGATACTGCCTGTAGGCTTGACTGGCGGCTCGGTGCAGCAGCGAATGTCGGTAAACTAACCCCTTAGCGTCATCGGAATAGCCCCCGCCAATCACGCAGGCAACGGGATAGCCACCAGCCAAACACGCCATCAAAACTTGCATTTCCCGGCGAAATAAGCCCGTATCAGTTAAAGCTAATTTTCCCAGTTTGTCACCGTGATGAGGGTCTACTCCAGCATCGTACAAAACTAAATCGGGCTTGACATTTGAAAGCAAATCTGGTAAGAATTTATCCAAGGTTTGTAAATACTCGTCGTCCTCCATACCGACAGGCAAAGGTACATCTAAATCGCCATTTTGTTTAGTGCCGGGAAAATTGACTTCGCAGTGCATGGAGAAAGTAAAAACGCTACTGTCATCTTGGAAAATTACGGCGGTTCCGTCTCCTTGGTGGACATCTAAATCGACAATTAAAACTTTGCGAACTAAACCATTTTTTTGCAAGACGCGAGAGGCGATCGCCAAATCATTAAAAATACAAAAACCCGACCCAAAAGCTGGGAAGGCGTGATGAGTTCCGCCCGCAGTATTGCAAGCCAAACCGTAGTCTAAAGCGAGCTTTGCAGTTAGTACAGTTCCTGCAACCGCAGTGCAAGTGCGATTAGCAAGGGCCCGACTCCAAGGCAGACCAATTCGCCGAGTCGCTTTGCTATCGAGCGTCCCGTTGCAGTAAGCTTGAACATAGGAGTGGTCGTGGACTAATTCAATCCATTCTTGAGGGGGAAGTTCGGGAGCGTGAAATTGCGATTTATCTGCTACCCCGTCCGCGAGCAGCATCTCGTAAAGCATCCGAAACTTTGCCATCGGGAAGCGGTGATCCGGTGGCAGAGGTGCAACGTAATCTTCGTGGTAAATAATTGGTAAGTCCATTAAAATTATTGTATAACGAATGAATCTCCAATTGAACGCCTGCAATCTCAAATTTAAATTCCCTGGAGAACTTGTATATGCAACAACTAAAAACAGTCTGGCAGTCCGGCAGCAGCCACCCCGAAAATGCTGACAATCTCGATAATATTAGTCAGTGGTGGGGAAACCTCAACGGGAAAGAAATTAGCTGGGTAGAGCGACTGATTCCGCAAATCGGCGGTCTGAGCGAAATTCACTGGCACCCCCAGCGTTTTGACGAAACATTTGTGATAGTCAATCCTGAAATTCGGGAGGAAACTCTCTATTGGTACATACCCGATTCTCCTGTCCAACGTAACAACACTGTTGACAAATTAGAACTTGACAACTTGCAACAGCAATTGTACATCTATCCTCAGTTGGAATCGGAACTGGTAATTCGCGTAGGAATTCCCGAAGTTAAATATCAAACACTTGAATTAAACAATCCCGAAATCGCCTTGGGGGCAGATAATCTGCTGCTGCTGTGGGAATCTGAGCAAGAACTAGAAATTAAAATTTACTTGAGCAATGAAAATATTGCTAAACTTAAGGAATTGCTGGCATAGAAAAGACCGAGAAAATAGTTTATAGCCTTTATCAGTAACATGAGGTGCTCACGCGGGCATAGGGCATAGGGCGTAGGGCATAGGGCATAGGGCATAGGGCATAGGGCATAGGGCATAGGCATAGGACTGGCCCCCCTCACCACGCTTGAGAACCGCTATATATGGTAGGCTTTGGGTGCGGGGCGAGCGATCTATACTCTTAGTCACCTATAAATATCTTAAGACTGAGGGGCGGGTGCGTCGAAACCGAGGTTTTTCACAGCCATACTTTGTTGCAGCGAAAAGAGTAAAAAAAACAGTTTCTTCGCCTCGCGGTACGTCCAGGTGTGTATCTCGGCTAAAACCCTTTGAATGTGGCAGCAAAATGTCCAGAAACTTGCGTTATCCTCCTGGGACTTTTAATGCAAAAGTCAAGCAAAAAATAGTCCTGGACGCATCAACCGGGTTGTACAAAAATACTTGGTTACAGCCCTTGAACAAAGTTAAAAAACCCGGTTGCTTTGGTCGGGAGTGCGTAAGCGAAGATTGTTTTTCTGCCAACTTAATTGGGACATCAAATAAGGGGATTTGTTGGGGCACTCAAAGGTGGTTAAATACGGTTATTTGGGGTGGGCAACTTAAGACAAGTAACCAATAAGTTGAAAAAATAGAAGGTGCGTTAGTTGATGGGCTAATACCGCATATTTCATTTAGATGTAGTACGGAGAAACCGGGTTTGTTGGACAGAATCAGTAATGATGCGAGAACTGTAAAGAAACCCGGTTTCTGGGATGTACTTCATAAACCGGGAATACGCTGTATTTAAAATTAATCCTCTTTTTGCTGATTTTGAAAACATTTAATAAATAATTATGCTCGCCAGGAATCGCTAAATTTATTAAATGATCGATCTGCTGCTAGCACTAAAACATTCACAATGATCCGACAAAAAATGATAGTTGACAAAGAAAATATTCACATTTTAATTATTGACGATCAGCCCCAAAACCTGCGGTTTATATCCAACATATTGACGAAAGAAGGGTATAAAGTTCAGCGGGCGATTTCGGGAGAAATGGCGGTTAATGCTAATTTAACCGTTCTCCCTGACTTGATTTTGCTCGATATTGCCATGCCCAAAATGAACGGATATGAAGTCTGTGCTAGACTGAAATCCAACGAGAAAATGATGGAAATTCCGGTTATTTTTTTGAGCAGTTTTGATGAAACTTTTCATAAAGTCAAAGCTTTTGAAGTTGGGGGTGTTGACTACATTACTAAGCCTTTTCAAGTGGAAGAAGTTTTAGTGCGGATCGAAAGTCAATTGACTATACAACAGCTATCAAAACAATTAAAACAGCAGAATGCCCAACTGCAACAAGAGGTAGAATTTCGCAAGCGAACAGAACAATCACTCCGGGAAAGCAAAGCGCGGTTGCAGAAATTGGCGGTCAATATACCGGGAGTTATTTATCAATTTATTAAGCAGCCTGATGGAAGTTTTAAATTTGAATATATAAGTTATGCTTGTCGGGAGATTTACGAATTAGAGAGTGAGGAAATATTAAAAAATTCTGACTTGTGCTTCGAGCAAAACCATCCAGATGACCACGAATATCTGGTAAAACAAATTGCTACTAGCGCCCAAAGTTTAGAACCTTTTGCCTGTGAATGGCGGATTGTTACACCGTCGGGTAAACTCAAATGGCTGCAATCTAATTCTCGGCCAGAAATGCGCGATAATGGCGATATTGTTTGGTATGGCGTACTTTTTGATATCACCGAGCGCAAGCAGGCAGAAATAGAAATGGCTGGAGCTAAAGCGGCTTTAGAACGGCAAGTTCAGCGAGAATTGCTGATTGCAAAAATAACTCAAGAAATTCGCTCCAGCTTGCAGCCCGAACAAATATTTGAAATAGCTGCAACTCAAATCGGTCTGGCATTCTGCGTCAATCGCTGTTTGATTCATACTTACGTTACTACTCCCCAAGTCGATATTCCTCTGGTGGCCGAGTATCTACAACCGGAGTGCGAATCTATTCGGAACGTACCTGTTCCAATTTGGGGCAATCCTCACGTCATACAAATGATGATACAAGATATGGCGATCGCCTCCAACAATGTTTATTCAGACCCTCTGTTGGAAGCTGTTCAACCGATTTGCCAGAAGGTTGGGTTAAAATCGATGCTGGCAATTCGCACTTCTTACCAAGGCAGGGCAAACGGTGCTATCTGTTTGCACCAGTGCGATCGTTACCGGGAATGGACTTCGGAGGAAATCGACTTATTAGAAGCTGTGGCGGCTCAAGTAGGGCTCGCTATCGCTCAAACTAAACTGATCGAACGAGAAAAAAACCGAATTCAGCAGCTCGATCGGCAAAATAAAGTGCTGCAAGCAGAAATTCGCACCCGCGTCCGCGCCGAGCAAGCTCTGCAAGAATCGGAAACAGAATTGCGGGCGATTTTTGCCGCCATGACTGACACAGTTTTAGTGAGAAATGCAGAAGGGCGCTGCATCAAAATCGCCCCGACAGCATCAACAAATTTGGTGAAACCTCCAAGCGAAATGATTAACAAAACCGCCCACGAAGTCTTGCCGAAACCTATAGCAGATTTAGTATTAAAGGCTATCCACGAAGCTCTAAAAACGAAGCAAACCATCAATGTTGAATATAGCTTTAAAGTCGGAGAGCGCGAAGTTTGCCTCGACGCTAAAGTTTCTCCGCTTACTCCAGATTCAGTGATTATCGTAGCCAGAGATATTAGCGTTCGCAAACAAACAGAATCCGCACTCAGAGAGAGCCAGCACTTCATTCAAGCGATCGCCGATTCCAATCCCAACCTATTGTATGTTTACGATGTAATTGAACAGCGGAATGTCTACAGCAACCGACAAATTTCTACGATGCTCGGATATACCGCCCAAGAAATACAAGATATGGGTACAGCAATGATGCCAATGCTGCTCAACCCCGATGATTTGCCAGAGTTTTTGGAAAGCGTCAAAAAAGTGGATCAAGCCCAAGACGGTGAGGTCATTGAATGTCAATACCGAATGAAACACAAAAACGGTGAATGGCGGTGGATGCACAGTTGGGATACAGTATTTCTCAGAACAGCCGAGGGTAAACCCAAACAAATTCTCGGCACTGCTAATGACATCACAGACCGCAAATTAGCCGAAGAAAAACTGCTAGCATCGCAGCAAAGAATCTCATTTTTATTGCAGCAAACGCCGATCGCAGTTATCGAGTTAAACCTCAATTTAGAAATTATCACTTGGAATCCCGCAGCCGTTGCTATTTTTGGCTACAGTGAGGAAGAAGCGATTGGTCGAGTCGCCTCCGATTTGATCGTACCGGAAAGCTACCACCCGCAATTATCTGAGATTTTCAATCACGACTTGAATGCCAAATCCAGCGGCACTACCGAAAATCTGACTAAAGACGGCAGAATTATCATCTGCGAGTGGTACAATACTCAACTAATTGACGATAACGGTACAGCAATCGGCATTGCTTTAATGGCTGTAGATATTACCGAACGCAAGCAGGCAGAAACCGAACTGCAAGAAAGTGCTTTACGACAAAGAGCGATCGCCCGCATCATTGAAAGAATGCGGCAAACTTTAGATATCCGAGAAATTTTTCACGCCACAACCCGAGAATTGCGCCAAACCATGAAGTGCGATCGAGTTGCTATTTACCGTTTCAATCCAGACTGGAGTGGCGAATTTGTAGCAGAATCCCGTGACCACAACTGGGCTTCTTTCATCCAAGCACAGGAACTTGATTCTAACCTTACTGAAGGCGCTTTAGACAGCGATCGTTGCGTCGTCAAAGAATTAGATAGCCCCTCACAAGAAGTACGCGATACCTATTTGCAAGAAACCCAAGGCGGCCCCTACAGCCGAGGTACCACTTACCTTTGTGTCGCAGATATTTACAAGCAAGGTTTCGACAATTGTTACATCCAATTGCTAGAAAGATTTCAAGCTAAATCCTACATTATTGTACCAATTTTATCTGGCAAAAAGCTCTGGGGATTACTAGCATCATATCAAAATTCTGCTCCCCGCCAGTGGAGTGAAGCAGAAATCAACGTTGCAGTTGATGTAGGTACTCAGCTAGGAGTCGCATTACAGCAAGCGGAATTGCTCGCCCGCACTCAAAGGCAGTCCATGGAACTGATTAAATCCAAAGAAAACGCCGAAGTTGCCAACCGCGCCAAAAGCCAATTTCTAGCTTCCATGAGCCACGAACTCCGCACACCTCTCAACGCCATTCTCGGTTTTTCCCAAGTCATGGCCCGCAACAGTTCTATCACGGAAGAACAAAAAGAATACATAGAAATTATTAACCGCAGTGGCGAACATTTGCTAGAACTCATCAATGATGTTTTGTCAATGTCCAAAATAGAAGCAGGTCAAATTACTATCAATCCCAGCCGCTTCAATCTCTACAACCTTCTCAACAGTCTCAAAGAAATGCTGCAACTAAAAGCCAACTCAAAAGGTTTGCACCTAATTTTTGAAAACGCAGATGATTTGCCGCAGTACATTCAAACAGACGAAGCTAAATTGCGACAAGTTTTAATTAATCTGGTCGGCAATGCGATTAAATTTACTCAGCAGGGAACCGTGACTTTGCGCGTCAGCAGCCACGCTAAAAAAGACGCCACCGAAGAAAACAAATCCCAATTGTATTTTGAAATTGCCGACACTGGTTCCGGCATTTCTCCCTTGGAAATTTCCACATTATTTAAGCCATTTGTACAAACAGAAAGTGGTCGAAACTCCATGCAGGGAACTGGTCTGGGGTTGCCGATCAGCCAACAGTTTGTCCGAATTATGGGGGGTGATATTGCGGTTGAAAGTCAACTCGGTCAAGGCACTCTTTTCAGCTTTAATATCTGGGTTGACTTAGTAACACAAAGTGATGAACAAGAAAAATCCCCGATTAAACAAGTTATTGCTTTAGAAGCCGGACAAGACACTTATCGGATATTAATAGTTGAAGATGTAGCGGAAAATCGCCAACTGCTGCTTAAGCTCCTGATACCCCTGGGATTTGAAGTCCGGGAAGCAACTAACGGTCAAGAAGCAATTGCTTTGCATTCAACTTGGAAGCCGCACTTGATATTAATGGATATGGTGATGCCCGTGATGGATGGGTATGAAGCGACAAGACAGATTAAGAAAACTCTAGAAGGTAAAGAAACAATAATTATTGCCTTGACCGCCAGTGCTTTTGACGAGCAGCGGCAAATAATTTGGTCTGCGGGTTGTAACGATTTGATATGTAAACCGTTTCGGGAAGAGGTACTCTTTGAAAAGATAGCGCATCACCTCAACCTGCGTTATATTTATGAGAAAGAAAACTTATCTACTTCTTTGGCAGCACCCACGCTGCTTAAAAGTTTGACCACCGAGGATTTGAGTGTAATGCCCACAGACTGGGTGGTCGAGTTGCACCGATCAGCACTTTGTGTGGACGACAACCGCATCCTCGAACTGATCCAGGAAATTCCCGAAACTGAGGCAAATCTCGCTAACGCTTTAACAGATTTAGTCGATAATTTTCGGATAGATATCATTATCGACTTAACTCAATTATATTATGATGAACGACCATCCATTACCAGCGCCTCCTAAAGACATTCTGATTGTTGACGATATGCCGGATAACTTGCGACTTCTATCGACTATGCTGACATCTCACGGGTATCATGTCAGGAAGGCTATTAACGGAAACTTGGCTCTGCAAGCGGCAAAAATATCTCCTCCCCATCTAATTTTACTAGATATTAATATGCCGCAAATGAACGGTTATGAAGTTTGTGAGCAGTTAAAGTTAAGCGAAAAAACTAAAGATATTCCGGTAATTTTTATTAGTGCGCTAGATGATGTGCTGGAAAAAGTTAAAGCTTTTCAAGTAGGAGGAGTGGATTATATTACTAAACCATTTCAAGTAGAAGAAGTCTTAGCCCGGGTTCAAAACCAACTTTCCCTTCGTTCGCTGCAATCCAAACTGGAACTGCAAGCTAGGGAACTGCACGATCGCAATTCTAGATTGCAGGAAGAAATCGCAGAACGCCAGCGGGCCCAAGAATCAATCCGGTTTTTGCTGGAAACTACGCGGGCGATCGGCGAAGCTGTAGACTTTCACTCAGCTTTAGAAGTAATTCTGCACCAAGTGGGCGAAACAATCGGATGGGATGTAGGAGAAGCTTGGATTCCCGATGCAGAAGGAACTGTGCTGCAATCTGCCCGGGGCTGGTATGCCAGCAACGCGAGGATGGAGGTGTTCCGCAGGCAAAGCGAACAACTGACATTTGGCATGAATATAGGGCTGCCGGGACGAGTTTGGGCATCCAAGCAACCGGAATGGGTAGAAGATATTTCCCAGGGCTACCCGAATTTTTTACGAAGTCAGATAGCACTAGAACTCGGATTCAAAGCGGGTTTTGGCGTGCCGATTTTGGTAGGCGATGAAGTATTGGCAGTGCTAGTTTTCTTTAAAATTTCGTCTGGTGGGAAAGACGCACGATTTATAGACGTTTTTAATGCCGTCGGCACTCAATTAGGTTCTTTAATTCAACGCAAACAAGCAGAAGAATTGCTGCGTATTGCCCAAGAAAAATATCACAGCATTGTACAAAATGCTATGGAAGGCATTTTTCAAAGCACGCCTTCAGGAGGCTATCTCAGCGCTAATCCAGCTTTGGCAAAATTGTACGGTTACGACTCGCCAGAAGAACTGATGTCGGAGATTAAAAATATTGCTCAGCAACTGTACGTTGACCCGGAACGCCGCCTCGAATTTGTGGCTGCTATGGATACTGAAAATGCCGTTTCGGGGTTTGAATCTATGGTATGTCGCAAAGACGGACGCCGGATTTGGGTGTCAGAAAATGTCCGGGCTGTTCGAGATTCAAAAGGTGAGCTGCTCTACTATGAGGGTACTGTTTCTGACATTACAGAGCGCAAATTAGCGCAAGAAGCGCTCAAAGTTCAACAAGAACAAAGCGAGAAGTTGCTGTTAAATATTTTACCCAAACCAATCGCAGAACGCTTGAAGGCAGAGCAAAGCACGATCGCCGACAGTTTTGCCCAAGTAAGTGTTTTATTTGCTGATATTGTTGGCTTTACTGAGTTGTCTGCTAGAATGTCTCCCACCGAGTTGGTAAAGCGCTTGAACGTAATTTTTTCGCACTTCGACCAGTTAGCTGAAAAGTACGGTGTGGAGAAAATTAAGACTATTGGCGATGCTTACATGGTAGTCGGGGGGTTGCCTACGCCTAGACAGGATCACGCCGAGGCGATCGCCCAAATGGCCCTGGGAATGCAGGCAAAAATAGCAAAGTTGTGCGCCGAGACAGGGGAAAAACTGGCAATTCGCGTCGGCATCAATTCCGGGCCAGTTGTTGCGGGAGTGATTGGTGTGAGCAAGTTTACTTATGATTTATGGGGAGATACGGTGAATGTAGCGGCGAGGATGGAAGCTACGGGTTTTGCAGGCAGCATTCAAGTTACTGATGTTACTTATGAGCTTTTGAAAGATAAGTATTTGTTTGAGATGCGAGGCGTGATTCCGGTAAAAGGTAAGGGGGATATGATGACTTATTGGTTGCTAGGAAAAAAGTAAAAATTGGGAATTGGGCATGGGGTATGGGGCATTGGGCATGGGGCATCGGGCATGGGGCATGGGGCATGGGGCATGGGGCATGGGGCATGGGGCATGGGGCATGGGGCATTGGGCATTACAACAAATAACCAATAACAAATAACCAATAACCAATAACCAATAACCAATAACCAATAACCAATAATTCATGACAACTGACAACTGACAACTGACAACTGACAACTGACAACTGACAACTGACTACTGACAACTGACAACTGACAACTGACTACTGACAACTGACAACTGACAACTGACAACTGACAACTGACTACTGACTACTGACTACTGACTACTGACTACTGACTACTGACTACTGACTACTGACTACTGACTACTGCTATGATGAAAGTCGTTAACGAAACTTTACATAATAGCCGTGACTGCACAACAATTAGTATCTGCAACGAGTTTTGAAAAGCTAATTTGGACTTGGAAAGGTCACAAAATCCAATATACCGTCCAAGGAACCGGCCGCCCTCTGATCTTGATTCACGGATTTGGGGCTTCGATCGGACATTGGCGGCAAAATATCCCCCCACTAGCGGCCGGCGGCTATCGCGTATTTGCGCTGGATTTGCTGGGATTCGGTGCTTCCGCCAAACCAGCCCTAGATTACACTCTGGAATTGTGGGAAGAATTGCTGAGTGATTTCTGGGCGGATATGGTACTAGAACCGGCGGTATTTGTTGGGAATTCGATCGGCGCTTTGCTGAGTTTGATGGTAGTCGCCAACCATCCAGAAATATCAGCCGGCGGTGTCTTAATCAACTGTGCCGGCGGGCTCAACCATCGGCCCGACGAACTGAATTTCCCGCTGCGAGTAGTGATGGGGACTTTTACTAAATTAGTTCGATCGCCCCTGATCGGCCCCTTTGTCTTCAACAACATCCGCCAAAAACACCGCATCCGCAACACCCTGCGCCAAGTCTACGGGAACCGCGAAGCCATCACTGACGAACTCGTAGAACTCCTGCACGCCCCCTCCTGCGAGCCCGGAGCTCAACAAGTGTTTGCCTCGATTCTCACAGCCCCTCCAGGCCCTCAACCGTCAGAATTGCTGCCCAAAGTCGATCGTCCGTTATTGGTACTTTGGGGCGCAGACGACCCCTGGACACCCATCGCCGGCAGCCAGATTTATCAACAATTGGCCGCCAACGATAAACCAGTGAAATTTGTTTCCATTCCCAACACAGGCCACTGTCCCCACGACGAGCGGCCCAGTGAAGTCAACGCTCTGATTTTGGACTGGCTGCTGGAATTGAAGTACAATTTTTCTGAGCGAGGCAACCATTGAGCGATCGAGTCAAACCCTTGCAGTGCAAAAGTTTTGCCTCGCTTCTCCGCACCGACACCCCCGCAGCAGCCGACTCAAAAAACAATTTTTGGAAAAAGTATTGACACAATTTACTGAGTCAGCTATATTGATGGACGTGTGAGGAGCGAACCAGAAGAAGCACCGAGACGAAACACGGCCAGTCGTCGGTGCTTTTTCTGTTGAAACCCGTTTTTAAGAGTTTTAAATTATCTATAATTCACATCCCCCATATCTGTAAGCCCGCCCCGCTTTCTTCATTTCTTCCTACCCTACCCTTCGGGAACCCCTGCGGGGAACGGGAACGGCTTCGCCGAACGCGTTCTTAGCGTCTTCGCGGTTCGTTAAATAAATATTCTGATTTTGCAAAAAAAGTAATTGACTCCATTTGATATCGAAAAATCCGAAAGTGTGGATGGTTTTTGAGCATCAAAATTTGATTGCATAGAACTCAAAACTAGAGAGTTGTATAAGAATAAATTGTCGCTGGGTCGGGGCGGGTTAATATACATTTTTTCCAAATGTCGCTAAACCCGCCCCTGCGGTATTTGTGCTGCAAATATCAACGATCGCCCAAAACAAATTGTTCGATCGCAGCCGCCACCCCATCTTCCTCCACATCCGGCGCCACCCAATCAGCAGCAGCCTTCACCCCATCAGGAGCATTGCCCATCGCCACCCCTACACCCGCATAGGCAATCATTTCTACATCATTAAAATTGTCGCCGATCGCCATCACATTCGCCGCCTGCAAACCCAAAAGTTCCTCCGCTAAATACTGCACCGCATCTCCCTTATTCGCCAAAGGATGCGTAGCTTCAAAAAAAGTAGCAACCGATTGAGTCAAATAAAGCTCTGCAGGCGTGTAGCGCTGCCGCATACTGCTGAGCAAGCCGTCGAGTACCCCCGGATTCTCGCACAATGCCAAAACTTTCGTCGGTTCCCCCGGAAGATCTCGCCGCAAATCTTTAATCACCATTGGTTTAATGCCCGATCGTTCTGCATAAATTCGGGTAGCTGCGGTAATTTCCGGCACGTAAAGTTGGTCGTCAATGTAGAAATGGATCGAAAGCAGCGATCGCAAATGCGGTTCTTCAAAATAATCTAACAGTTGCAGAGCAGTTTGTTTCGACAGCGGCAAGTGCCGCAGCCGTTTTTGAGTAGCGTGATCTTGAATCCATGCGCCCTGGTAGCAAATCAGTGGCAATGTTGAGCCGATGTCGCGGTGAAAACGCAAAGCTGATCGGTACATCCTGCCCGTAGCGACGGCTACTTTCACTCCCCGCGACTCGGCAGCCAAAATTGCCTGCTTGACTGGTTCTCGGATGTCATTTGACAAACCTGCGATCGTGCCGTCTATATCCACTACCAGCAATTGAATGTCTGCGGTGCCCAAAGCGCGATCGGTCGCATTAGCTGGATTTGAGGCAGTTATATTCTGCATGATTTTTTTAGATTTTAGCTGTTGATTTGCACGCACCCGTTTATTTTGCCACTGGCGGGATAGCAAAGTGCCACTTCTGATTTTTTGAATACTAAAATAATATAGATAACTAAATAAGCGACAAAAAAAGTATCTAGGAGGACTCTTTAGGGCTGGATTTAGCTAAGCTATATCATAGTAGCCAGTTTACTGCCGTAAAAACCGCCCTCGACAGGTGATGTGTATTTTCACTTACTTAATAATACTTGTGTGCAAAAAGAATGCAACTGTAGGTTAGAGCCAAACCCTTATGTCATCAATCATTCCCAATCTAAAATCTAAAATTGTATAACCGCATCTTTTAAATTACCCCCAAATATAGCAATTCTAAATGAATTGTGTAATTTTTGTAGGGGCAAACCCCCCGTGGTTGCCCCGATCCGTGGGGGGTAGGCACTCTTAGCACTACCCCTACCTATTTGTACAACTGATGCGAGGATTGCTATATCATGATTTCTATTCCGGGATACCGCATTGACGGAGAACTTTATACAAACCCTCACACAGTTATTTATCGAGGGATGCAGCTTGAGGAACAAAAACCCGTTATCCTCAAAACTCTCACGCCGCCATACCCTAACCCAGCGCAAATATCCCAACTGCTGCACGAATCCGAAATTCTTAAAAATTTGAATTTACCCGGAATAGTCAAGCTTTACAAAATAGAAACATACAATCACTTCCCTGTTTTAGTCTTAGAAGATTTTGGTGGTATTTCCCTAAAAGACTTTCTCAGCAACAACCAGCTAGAGTTACAACAATTTCTGCATATTGGCATCAAACTAGCAGAAACAATTGGGCAACTCCACGAACACCACATCATCCATAAGGATATTAAACCCAGCAATATTATTGTCAATATCGAGACAGGAGATGTCAAGATTGCTGATTTTGCGATCGCCTCCCTGCTACCGGGCGAAAACCCCGCCCCCAGCCATCCCCATTTACTCGAAGGCACTCTCGCCTATATGTCTCCTGAACAAACGGGACGCATGAATCGGGCGATCGACTACCGCACCGATTTTTATTCTTTAGGCGTCACCTTTTATGAGATGCTTTGTGGCGAATTGCCTTTTCAGGCGATCGATCCTATGGAATTAGTACACTCCCATATTGCCAAAACGCCAGTTTCTCCTTGGGAAAACAGAAAGCAAAAAGTACAAAGCAGAAGCATCGAAGGCAGAATCAATCAATTAGGAACCAAGGAGATTCCTCAAGTCGTTTCCGATATCGTCATAAAACTCTTAGCAAAAACAGCCGAAGACAGGTATCAAAGTGCTTTCGGACTTTTGTACGACTTGGAAAATTGTCTCCATCAACTGCAAACTACAGGCGAAATTTCCCACATAACCCTCGGCGAGCAAGATCAGTCAAGTCACCTGCAAATTTCCCAAAAATTTTACGGGCGAGAAGTAGAAGTTAATATGCTTCTCAGTATCTTCCAGCGGATGAGGCGGGGCAATACAGAAATCGTGCTGATTTCTGGTGCCGCAGGTGTGGGCAAATCGTCGTTAGTATATGAAGTTTACAAGCCGAGTCGGCGGGAAAACGGGTATTTTATTGACAGCAAATTTGAGCAATTTAAGCGCGATATTCCCTACGCTTTTTTGCTCCAAGCTTTTCAGGATTTGTTGCGACAAATATTCACAGAAAATGCCGCAGAAATCCATGTTTGGAAAGAAAAAATTTTAAAAGCACTCGGCGGCAACTGCCAAGTAATTATTGAAGCTATTCCCGAAGTAGAACTGATTGTCGGGCCGCAGCCCCCCGTCCCAGATTTAGGAGCAAATGAATCTCAAAATCGCTTTAATTTAGTATTTCAAAACTTCATCCGCGTCTTTGCTCAAAAAGAACACCCCCTAGTAATTTTCTTGGACGACTTGCAGTGGGTCGATTCAGCATCTCTCAAGTTAATAGAACTGCTAGCAACTGACCTGGGAACTCAATATTTATTAATAATTGGCGCTTATAGAGAGCAGGAAGTAGATGCAAATCATCCCCTAATGCTGACCGCCGAAGCAATTAAAAAAGCAGGCGGTACTGTGAGGGCGATCGCCCTTTCGCCTTTAGATATAAGCAGCGTCAACCAATTTGTTGCCGATACTTTGAACTGCGCCCCAGAAAAATCCCTAAGTTTAGCAGAATTGCTTTGGCGAAAAACTGCGGGAAATCCCTTCTTTTTAACTCAATTAATAAAATTTATTTACTCGAAAAGTTTGATTTACTTTAAACTTTCACCCTCGAATAATTTGGTCGATCTAGCTGAACCTAACCTGTCGGGCTTAGCGCAACCAATCTCAGAGCAAATTGTGAAAAAATGCCATCTTACAGGCGAGTGGCAGTGGGATATCGAACAAATACAAGAAATGGGAATAACTGACAATGTTGTAGAATTAATGATAGATAACATTCAGAAACTTTCAAAGAAGACCCAGGAACTGCTTAAATTAGCCGCTTGTATCGGGAACAAATTTGATTTAGAAACTATCTCGACAATCGCCGAAAAACCTCTGGCGTCCGCAGCAATAGACCTCGGAGAGGCACTTCAGTCCGGTCTAATTTTGCTCGTGAATAACGCCTACCAAATTCCGATCGCACTAGCAGCAAGCACAGAAGTAACAGACACAATATCTAGAGACTTTACCGATAAATTTTCCCTACCAGTGGCTGATGTTTCGAGCGCCACTTACAAATTTTTGCATGAGCGAGTGCAGCAAGCAGCTTATGCTTTAATATCCGATTATCACAAACAAGAAATTCATCTCAAAATAGGCAATTTTTTACTAAAAAATGCACCGCCAGAGCAATTAGAAGAACATATTTTTGATACCGTCAACCAACTAAATTCAGCTAAAGAAATCATCAGTAGTCAATTAGAACAATTTCAATTATGCCAATTAAATTTAATTGCAGGCCGCAAAGCAAAAGCAAGTGCAGCTTACGAACTTGCCCTCAAATATTTAACCACAGGTATTGAACTGCTTCCCCCCGAAAGTTGGCAAACTGACTACGACTTGACTCTTGCACTCTACGAGTCAGCAGCAGAAGCTGCTTACCTAAATACCGACTTTGAACCAATGGAAAAATGGGCGATAATTGTCCTGCAACACGCAAAAAATGAACTAGACAAAATCAAAGTTTTTGAAATTAGAATCATAGCTTGTGCGATGCAAACCCAACTCCAAGAATCGGTAAAAATTGGTCGGGAAGCACTAAAAATGTTAGGAATTAACTTTCCAGAATCGCCGATTCCCCTCCACATTCAGCAAGCACTGGCTAAAACTGCCGCTTATTTAACAGAAATAAAAATAGAAGATTTAATTAACTTACCGATTATGACCAATCCGCACAAATTAGCAACTATGCGCGTGCTTTCCAGTATGTTTTCAGCTACATTTATAGTTGAACCTGTGCTGCTGCCGCTGATTGTGTGCGAGCAAGTTAATTTATCTATTAATTACGGAAACTCTACTTTTTCTGCCTTCGGTTATGCTAATTACGGAGCAATTTTAAAAGGAATAGTTAGAGATATTGAATCGGGCGATCGCTTTGGTCAATTAGCTTTAAATTTGAGCGATAGATTAAATGCGTTAGAATTCAAAAGCAAAACGCTGAATTTAGTAGCATTCATTTTGATGAACGGCAAGCATCACGTTAAAGACTCTTTGCCGCTATTAGAGGAGGCCTATCAAAGCGCGCTAGAAAATGGGGATTTAGAATCTGTCGGATATTCAGCCGTAAATATTTGTCAGTCTTTGTATTTCATAGGTCAAGAATTGCCACAACTGGAACGGAGAATGGTAAGTTACAACCATTTGCTGTTTCAACTCAAGCAAGAAACTGTATTGACTTGGAATCAAATATATCGGCAAAGTATTTTGCAATTGATGGGAAAATTGGAAAGTCAACACCTTGTATTAGGGGAAGCATACAGCGAAGAAAAATTGTTGTCGCTGCTGTTGAAAGCTAACGATCGGGTGGGACTACAGCACTTTTATTTGCAAAAATTAATACTAGCCTATTTATTTGGAGATACCGCTACAGCGCTAGAAAATGCAGCGCAAGCAGAAGTATATTTAGACGGAGTTGCAGGCTTTATTAATGTTTCTGAATACCAGTTTTACGATTCTTTAGCCCGCCTAGCCACCTATCCATCTGCAACAGAGGAGGAACAAGAAGAGCATATTTTTTACGCTGTCAGTAACCGGAAAAAACTGCAACAAAAAGCGCTTTCGGCGCCCATGAATCTTCAGCACAAATGCGACTTACTTACGGCAGAAAAAGCGCGCGTTTTGGGCAATGTTGAGAGAGCAATGGAATATTACGATCGCGCAATTGACGGAGCCGAAGAAAATGGATACATACAAGTACAAGCACTAGCAGCAGAATTGGCAGGAGCATTTTATCTATCCATAGGAAGAGAAAAAAATTCTAAAACTTACTTGACAGAAGCGCGTTATTGCTATCAGCGCTGGGGAGCAACAGCCAAAGCAGCGCATTTAGAATCGAAATACTCGCACTTGCTAACTTCCGCCTCGATTTCAACTAATATTGAAACTCACAAATCTACCAGCAGCGCTTCTTCCACTACGAACGACGCTGCAGGCGTGCTAGACTTGACTACCGCAGTGAAAGCATCGCAAACCTTAGCGGGCGAAATAGTTCTAGACAAACTGCTGGCTAAAATGATGAAAATCGTTATTGAAAATGCCGGGGGGCAACGAGGGTTTTTAATACTAGAAAAAGAGGGTCAATGGGTGATTGAAGCATCAGGATCGGTAGATGTCGATCGCGTTGCTGTCATGCAATCAATTCCGATAGATTTTGTAGCCGACGATCGAGAAGTAACTTTGCTGGCAGTTGCAGTTGTGAACTACGTCGCCCGCACCCAGGAAAGTATAGTTTTAAACGATGCCAGCCGCGAAGGACAATTTACTCGCACACCCTATATAATGGCGGTTCAACCTAAATCAATTCTTTGCACTCCGTTAATTAATCAAGGTCAACTCACTGGGATTCTATATTTAGAAAACAATCTGACTACAGGCGCTTTTACCCAAGACAGGTTAGAAATATTAAAACTGCTGTCTTCTCAAATTTCTATCTCCATCGAAAATGCCCAACTTTACGCCAACTTGCACCAATTCAATCAGAATCTCGAAAATTTAGTACAGCAGCGTACCTCCGAGCTCTCCCAAACTTTAGCAGACTTAAAATCGGCTCAAAATAAACTGGTAGAATCGGAAAAAATGGCTGCCCTCGGAGGGTTGGTTGCAGGTGTGGCCCACGAAATCAATACTCCCATTGGCATCGGCATCACCGCCGCCTCCCTGCTTGCTGAAAAAGCCACAAAGTTTTTTGAGGTTTACAGTAACGGCCAAATAAAACGTTCCGAGTTAGAAAAGTTTCTGGATACCGCCATGCAAAGCAGTAATATGATCTTATCCAACCTCACGCGGGCGGCCGACTTGATTCACAGTTTTAAAGAAGTAGCTGTGGATCAGTCGAGCGAGTTAAAACGCACGTTTAATGTTAAAAACTATCTAGAGGAAATTTTGACATCCTTAACAGCCAAACTAAAAAGAACTAAGCACAAAATACAGATTAAGTGTGATGAAAATATTGTAGTGGACAGTTACCCCGGCGTAGTGTGTCAAATTGTGACCAATCTGGTGTTGAATTCCCTAATTCACGCCTACGATGGAGAAGACGAAGGAGTTCTGGCTTTTGATTTCAAACTAGAGGGCGATCGGCTAATATTTGAATATGCCGATAACGGCAAAGGAATTGACCCAGAAAATCTCAGTAAAATTTTTGAACCATTTTTTACGACCAAAAGAGGTCAGGGAGGCACAGGATTGGGACTGCACATTATTTATAACCTTGTTACTCAAAAACTAAAAGGCACAATTAGCTGCACAAGTCAACTAAATAAAGGGACAAGATTTATGATTGAATTTCCCGCTAAAATGAGCAGTTAGTTATTAGACCGCCAACATGGATATAAGTTTTATATAGGAGAACGATATATGTCAGAAGCTAGTAAAAACCTGTTGGCTGCAGGCGATGACGAATTAATCCCAGCGGGCGACGATGAATTAATATTTGCCGAGGAAGACGAGGCGGAAGAAAAACCGCTAGAAGAAAGTTGGAAAATACTAATTGTCGATGATGAAATCGAAATTCATAATATTACTAAATTAGCATTAAGCGATTTTAAATTTGAAGGTAAAACTATAACATTTATTAGCGCTTACTCAGGAAAAGAAGCTAAAGAAATAATCCAAAATAACTACGACATAGCATTGATTTTACTTGATGTAGTTATGGAAACAGAAGAAGCAGGCTTGGAAGTAGTTAAATACATCCGCGATATTTTAAATAATCAAATTGTGCGAATTATTTTACGAACTGGACAGCCCGGACAAGTACCAGAAGATGTAGTAATTGTCAGCTACGATATCAATGATTACAAAACCAAAACAGAACTTACTAACAAAAAATTATTTACCACAGTAGTCACCGCCCTGAGAGCATTTAGATCCCTGAATCAAATCGAATCCAGCAAAAGCGAACTAGAAAAAATTGCCGCCGCCTCAGCCCGTTTTGTACCCCGTGAATTTTTGAAGTTTCTCAAAAGAGAAAGCATCGTTGATGCGAGACTAGGAGACTCTGTACAAGCAGAAATGACGATTATGTTTGCCGACATTCGCTCATTTACAAGTCTGTCAGAAAGTATGTCTCCCCGAGAAAACTTTGAATTTCTTAACTCTTACTTAAGCCGAGTTGGCCCAGTTATCCGCCAGTACAACGGTTTTATAGATAAATACATTGGTGACGGGATTATGGCTTTGTTTCCTAACAGGGCTGAAGATGCTGTGCAAGCAGCAATTGAGATGCAGCAGCAAGTAAAAATTTATAACAGACACAGGCAAAACAGTGGCTATCAACCTATTTCGATAGGGATTGGCTTGCATACGGGGACTTTAATGTTAGGTACGATTGGCGAAGCGGAACGAATGGAAAGTACGGTAATTTCTGATGCCGTTAATTTAGCTTCCCGCGTGGAAGGATTGACAAAGCTTTATGGAGTTAGTATTGTAGCTAGCGTCCAAACCCTTTGCCGGATAGACGATCCTCAACATTACAAGTGCAGGTTTCTCGATCGCGTTCAAGTAAAAGGAAAACAAACACCTGTTGCTGTATTTGAAATTTACGATGGCGACTCGGCGACAATGATCGAACTAAAAGCACAAACTCAAACTTATTTTGAACAGGGAATTTTTTTTCACTACCAGCAGCAATTCGCGCAAGCAAGGCAAATGTTTCTGCGCGTTTTGCAAGTCAACAAGTATGATAAGGCAGCATCTTTTTATGCAGAAAGGTGCGATATGTTGATGAAGAATGCAGTCATTATGACTCTGGAAGGAATAGAGATATAGGGAATAGGGCATGGGGCATGGCGCATGGGGCATGGGGCATGGGGCATTGGGAGTTGGGAGTTGGGCATTGGGAATTGGGCATGGGGCATGGGGCATGGGGCATGGGGCATTGGGAGTTGGGCATTGGGCATGGGGCCGAAAAGAATTAGGAAATGGGCATCAGCTCAGATAGTGAACAGTGAACAGTGAACAGTGAACCGTCAACAGTCAACAGTCAACAGTGAACCGTCAACAGTGAACCGTCAACAGTGAACCGTCAACAGTGAACCGTCAACAGTGAACCGTCAACAGTGAACCGTCAACA